>JBOGHQ010000001.1:0-4019 GCA_050744785.1 Acidimicrobiales bacterium
GGCAGACTCAGCCCGTAGGCGTTGGCCGGGTCGGTGGCGGCCAGGACCAGGGCCTCGCCCGCCGTGGCCCGGCGGTCGGCCCGGAGACGGTCGACGGCGCCGGGCAGGGCGAACTGGGCGCCGCCCAGGCCGGCCACGAAGTAGCCCCGCCGCACCCGGCCCGACTCCTCCATGGCCCGCAGCACGGGGTAGACGGCGGCGAAGCCGCCGGCCACGCCCTCGCCCCGCACCGCCTCGCGCGTCAGCACGCCGTGGCGCTCCAGCAGGGCGCCGGCCTGGGCGGTGGCCGCCTCGGTGGGGCTCACGCCGCCCCGCTCCACCACCGACCAGCGTCCCTGGCCGCGCGGGGGGCCGAGCATGGTCAGGCGGCCGGGGCGGGGCCGGCCCTTGGGCCGCCCGGTGCCGGCCCGTCGCCCGCCCCGCAGGGCCCGCACCGCCGCGAAGGAGTCGTTGGTGACCTCCCCCGCCCACACCAGGTCCCACAACGCCTCGAGGGTGGTGGCGTCCTCGGTGCCGCCCAGCTCCCGGAAGAAGCAGGCGCCTCGGCCGGCCAGCACCTCCCGGAGCCGGTCGTGCTCCGCGCCCTCGGGCCGCTCGCCCATCGGCACGGAGCGGGCCAGGGCGCTGCCCCGCAGGGCCAGGACGACCTTGCCGTCGTCCCGCCCGAGGGGGCCGGCGCCCACCCACATCACCTCGCCCGCGGCCAGCAGCTCGTCCAGCAGGCCGGGCGAGTAGTCACGGATGCGGGCGGGCAGGACGTCGCGCTCCAGCACGCTGGCCGGCACGGCCACGCCCTGGAGCTGGGCCACGGCCTCCCAGGTCCGGTCCATCCCGCCCGCGGCGGCCCCGATCCCGTGCCAGGCCGGCAGGAAGCGGGCCAGGGCCTCCGGCGCAGTCGGCTCCACCTCCCGGCGCAGGGCGGCCAGCGACCGCTGGCGCAGGACCCGGAGCACCTCGGCGTGGCACCACTCCCGCTCGGTGCCGTCAGGGCGGAACTCGCCCCGCACCAGCGTCCCGGACCGGGCCAGGCCGCCCAGCTCGGAGCGCACCAGCTCCACCGGCACGCCGAAGCGCTCGGCCGGCTCGGCGGTGCGGAACGGGCCGTGCACCCTGGCCCAGCGCCGCACCAGCTGGGTGAGGGCATCGGGCACCGGCTCGAGGAAGGCCTCGGGCACGCCGCGGGGAGGGGCCACGCCCAGGGCGTCCCGGTAGCGGCCGGCGTCCTCGGCCACGATGAGCCGGTCCTCCCCCGCCACCCGCACCGCCACCGCCCGCCGCCCCCGCACCAGGGCGCCGGCGAAGGGGGTGGTGCAGCGGGCGTCCAGCTCGGCCGGCGTGAGGTCGCCCAGCCGGCGCAGCAGGTCGGCGGCGCCGTCCAGGGTGGGGGCCCAGCGCCGCACGTCGAGGGCCTGGAGCTCGGCCTCCAGCTGGGCCAGGGCGGCGGGGTCGATGAGCTCCCGCAACTCGTCGGAGCCCACCAGCTCGGCCAGCATGCGCCGGTCGAGGGTGAGGGCCTGGGCCCGCCGCTCGGCCAGGGGGGCGTCGCCCTCGTACATGAACGACGCCACGTAGGAGAACGCCAGCGACGAGGCGAAGGGCGACGGGGCCGGCGTGTCCACCGGCACCATCCGCACGGCCCGGGCCCGGACGTCGCTCATCAGCGACACCAGGGCGGGCAGGTCGAACACGTCCCGCAGGCACTCCCGGTAGGTCTCCAACAGGATCGGGAACGAGCCGTGCTGCGACGCCACGGCCAGCAGGTCGGCGGCCCGCTGGCGCTGCTGCCACAGCGGCGTGCGCGACCCGGGCCGGCGCCGCGGCAGCAACAGGGCCCGGGCCGCGTTCTCCCGGAACCGGGAGGCGAACAGGGCCGACGACCCCACCTCGCCCACCACCAGCTCCTCCACCTCCTCGGGCTCCAGCACCACCACCTCGGCCGGCGGGGCGTCGTCGGCCTCCGGCAGGCGGACTACGATGCCGTCGTCCGACCAGATGGCATGGACCTCCACGTCCAGCCGCTGCCGGACCTTGGCCTCGATGGCCAGTGCCCACGGGGCGTGGACCCGAGCTCCGAAGGGCGACAGCACGCAGATGCGCCAGTCGCCCAGCTCGTCCCGGAAGCGCTCCACCACGATCTGACGGTCGGTGGGCAGCACCCCGCCGGTGGCCTGGCGCTCGTCGTCGAGGTAGGCCCGCAGGTTGCGCAGGGCCAGCCGGTCCAGCCGGTAGTCCTCGGCCAGCTGGTGGTCGGTGAGGTCGCCCACCTGGCGCACGAAGGCCCCAAGGGCCCGGCCCAGCTCGTAGGGGCGGCCCACCTGGTCCCCGTGCCAGAACGGCATCTTCCCCGGCTGGCCCGGTGCGGGCGTGACGATGACCCGGTCCCTGGTGATCTCCTCGATGCGCCATGTCGTGGCGCCAAGGACGAAGGTCTCGCCGGCCCGGCTCTCGTAGACCATCTCCTCGTCCAGCTCGCCCACCCGGGACCCCTCCGGCGTGAACACGCCGAACAGGCCCCGGTCGGGGATGGTGCCGCCGCTGGTGACGGCCAGCATCCGGGCGCCCGGGCGGGCCCGCAGGGTGCCGGCCACCCGGTCCCACACCAGCCGGGGGCGCAACTCGGCGAACTGGTCCGACGGGTACCGGCCCGACAGCATGTCGAGCACGCCCTCCAGGACGTCCCGGGCCAGCTCGGCGAAGGGGTGGGCCCCGGCCACCACGGCGGCCACCTCGTCCACGCTGAGGTCGTCGACGGCCACCATGGCCACGATCTGCTGGGCCAGCACGTCGAGGGGGTTCTGGGGGATGCGGGTCTCCTCGATGAGGCCGGCCAGCATCCGCTGGCTCACCACGGCGGCGGTGAGCAGGTCGCCCCGGTACTTGGGGAAGATGCGGCCCTTGGAGGGCTCGCCCACCTTGTGGCCGGCCCGGCCGATGCGCTGCAGCCCGGCCGCCACCGACGGCGGTGCCTCCACCTGCACCACCAGGTCGATGGCGCCCATGTCGATGCCCAGCTCCAGCGACGAGGTGGCCACCAGCGCCGGCAGCTTGCCCGCCTTCAGGGCGTCCTCCACCTCGAGACGCTGCTCGGGCGCCACCGACCCGTGGTGGGAGCGCACCAGCTCCTCGCCGGCCAGCTCGTTGAGCCGGGCCGACAGTCGTTCCGCCAGGCGCCGGGAGTTGACGAAGACCAGGGTGGACACGTGCTGGCGCACCAGGTCCAGCAGGACCGGATGGACGGCGGGCCAGATCGACGCGCGCACCTCGGGGTCGCCGGCGGCAGGGCCGCTCAGCACCTCCCGGTCATCGACCCCCAGGGGCCGGCCCAGCTCGGCCATGTCCTCCACCGGCACCACCACCTCGAGGTCGAGGGCCTTGCGGGTGCCGGCGTCCACGATGGTGACGGGCCGGGCCGAGCCGTCCGGCGCCCGCCCGCCCAGGAACCGGGCCAGCTCCTCCAGGGGCCGCTGGGTGGCGGACAGGCCGATGCGCTGGGGCGGCGCCCCGCCCGCCTTGGCCACCAGCCGCTCCAGCCGCTCCAGCGACAGGGCCAGGTGGGTGCCCCGCTTGGTGGCCGCGACCGAGTGGATCTCGTCCACGATGACGTGCTCCACCGACCGGAGGATCTCGGCCGCCCCCGAGGTGAGGACGAGGTAGAGGGACTCGGGGGTGGTGATGAGGATGTCGGGCGGGTGGCGGGCGATGTGGCGCCGGTCGCGGGCCGGCGTGTCCCCGGTGCGGGTGGCCACCGTGATGGCGGGCGGGTCGAGGCCGGCCCGCTCCGCCTCGAGGGCCATGCCGGCCAGCGGGGCCCGGAGGTTGCGCTCCACGTCGTAGGTGAGGGCCTTCAGCGGCGACACGTAGAGCACCCGGCAGCGAGTCATCGAGTCGGCCGGCACCGGCGTGGTGAGCAGGCGGTCCAGGGTCCAGAGGAAGGCGGCGAGGGTCTTGCCCGAGCCGGTGGGCGCCAGGATGAGGGTCGACCGGCCCTGGCTGATGGCGTCCCACCCCTGCTCCTGGGC
>JBOGHQ010000002.1:0-10212 GCA_050744785.1 Acidimicrobiales bacterium
TGCCGGCCCCGGCCAGCAGCACGGCCGACGGCGACGTGACGGCCCGAGCGACGGCCGGCGTGCGCGCCCGCTCGGGCAGGTGCTCCAGCACTAGCCCGCCGGCCAGCCCCGCCGCCGAAGGCGGCCCCCATGGCTGGCGGCCAAGGAACGAGCGGAGGCGGGGCGGCTTTGCCGACCCGACGGAGCACGAAAAGCTCGCCGAGCTAGCTCTGCTTGCGAGGCGAAACCCATCAGAAGTTGCTGACCACCGCGGTGAAGATGTCCTGGATGGCGGAGGGGTTGGTGGCGTCGTAGGCGGCGGCGTTGGTGGCCTCGGCCATGCGCCGCAGGGTGCCCACGTCGGCGCCCTCGCCGTAGGCGATGGTGAACAGTCGCACCGGGCTGGTGTCCTGGCCCTCGCTGCCCTCCCGCAGGGCGGCCAGGGTGCCCTCCAGGTCGTTGTTGCCCTCGTCCTCGTTCCGACCGTCGGTGAGGAGCAGGACGGCGTTGATGCGGGCCGGGTCGTAGGCCCTGCGCAGCTCGCGGTGCGAGTCGCGCGCCACGGTGTACAGCGGGGTGGCGTTGGTGGGGATGAGGTTGCGGAGCTTGGTGCGCAGCGTCTCCCGGTTGGCGCTCACCGCCCCGATGGGCACCGAGTCGACGTAGTCGGGGTGGTCCGGTGGCCCGATGCCGGTGGAGAAGATCCGCAGGCCGACCTCGTCTTCCGGCTTGAACTGGTCGAGGGAGCTGATGGCGGCGTCCTTGGCCCGTTCCAGCTTGGTCTGGCCGTCGCCCCCAGGGTCCCCCATGGAGCCGGAGACGTCGAGGACGATGAGCACCCTGGCGCTCTTGCGGTGCTGCTCCCACTTGTCGATGACGGCGGCCAGCACCGGCGGCGCCGGCACCTGGAGCTCGGTCTGGGGCTGGTTCGGGTCCACGCCGTTGGCCGCCTCGATGGGCGCGCCCACGGCCACTTCGGGGTTGCCGGGCCGGAAGCCGAACTCCAGCACCTCGCGCTGGTTGGCGGGCTGCTGCACGAAGCGCTCGAAGGCCCGGGCCCCCTCCCGCTCCGGCGCCGTCACCCAGGAGGCGTCCAGCACGAAGAAGGGGTTGTCCGAGAAGAGGGTCCCCTCCTTGGGGTAGATCGCCACCAGCGGCACCTTGGGCGGGCGGGGCTGCTCGCCGTCGGAGAGGATGCCATCGGGGTTGCCACGGTTGTAGTCGATGACCGACTTCTCCTCGACGGCCACGGCCGACACGTAGGTCAGCGCCGTCCCCCGTGCGTCGTTGCGGTACCAGTTGTTGAGGAAGGTGAGCGTGGTGTCGCCGTAATGGACCACCGCCGACTCCACCGCCCGCACGAACTCCTCGACCTTGGGGTTCTCCAGGTCTTCGAGGCTCAGGTCGCTCACCTTGCCTGTGGCCGCGTAGTACTGGGCGATGGTGCCGGAGAGGGCGCTGGTGGAGAAGTTGGGATTGGTCTTGCCGAACTTGAACCTGCCCCACTCCTCGTGCCCCTTGCCGGCCCAGCCGGCGGGATCCTGGGAGAGGGCGATGAGGTCGGCATAGCCGATGGGCGTGTCGGGCCAGCCGAGGGCATCGGCCATGGGGCGGGGCATGGCGAACACCAGGGGCGTGAGCATGAACGAGCGGGCATCGGCGGGTGCCAGCGGGGGCTGGTTGCTGGCACTGAGCCGCTGGTTCACCACCGCGCCCCACGAGCTGGCGGCCGGGGACCAGATCGTGGGCCGGGGGCCCTCCCGCTCCTCGTCCTGCCAGCCGGCCACGAGGGCGGTGGCCGCCCCGCCCGAGGACTTGCCCTGGATGCGAACGAACGTGCAGCGGCCGTCCGCCCGGGCCTGGTCGCTGTCGTTGAAGGAGCTGGCCAGGCGGGTCAGCAGGTCGAACTTCTCCGGCGACACCGCGGCGTCGACGGCGGTGCAGCCGCTCGGCACGTCGGCCAGGCCACCGCCGGCCGTGCCGCCGCCGTCACCGTCGTCACCGCCGCCCCGGCTGCAGGTCTGCGCCAATACTGCGACTACCAGCACCGCGATCGGCGCGTAGCCCCACGGCGGGCGGCGCCTCACCGGGCCGCCTCCTCGGCGGCGGTACGCAGGGCCGACAGCAGACCCGGCGAGGGCAGGCCGTTGCCCGGTGGCAGGGCTGGCGTGGCCGGGACCCCCTGGACTCGAGGCTGGCCCTCGACCCGCCACCCGGCCTGGGCCAGCGAGCGGCGGCCCACGGCTCCTCCCACCAGCTCGGCCAGCAGGTCGGCGAGCCGGCCGGGAGGGCTGGCCAGCACCACGTCGGCGGTCGCCACGGGAGCAGGGTAGAGGAGGTCCGGCTTCGCGGCGCGCGCGCTGCGGGCCAGCACCGGGCCGGCCTCGGCCTCCAGGGCCCCCACCGCGTCGAAGGTGGACGGCCCCCGGACCAGCATGTTCTCGAGGGTGGGGGCCGGCGTGGCCGGGACGGCCCGCTCCAGGCGGGCGAGCCAGCCCCGGAAGCCGTCGTCGTCCAGGTCGGCGCTGGACAGGTCCGCCCTCCCGAACCACGCCGCCGCGGCCGCGCCCAGCACGGTGAGTCCCGTGGCGGTGGAGGGCGGCAGGTGGCCCGGCTTCACCGGCCCCCACGCCGGGTTGCCGCCGATGGCCTCCCAGCGCTGGCCGGCCGCCTCCCCGAGGCACTTCCATTCCGGGGCGCCCCCCTCGCAGCGGGCAGCCAGGACCTCGGCCCGGTCCGGCCACATGGCGAGGACCACGGGGGAGCGGGCCAGCACCGGGCCGGGCGCCAGCAGCGTGTCGGACCCGGCCCGTTCCCTGGCCTCCGACATCACCTCGGGCCACGGGTACGGCACCAGCCACCCGTCCAGGCCGGCGCGCCGGCCTGGGCCCAGGGCGCTGAGCCGCCCGGCGGTGGTGGCAGCCGGCTCCACGGTGGCGACCACGGTGTGGTCGTCGTCGGCAGCCAGGTCGTCGCACACGGCCCGCAGCTCGGTGGCGCACACCAGCCGCAGGGTGGCCTCCTGGCGCTCCTCCTTGTCGTCGATGCGGTTCCTGACCGCCACCGCCCCGACCACCATGGCCACGGCGGCCAGCAATGCAAGGAGGCGGGCGGCCATGGCAGCGACGAGCGTAGAAGGGCCGGGCGGTCCGGGCGCGCCGGGCGCTCCGGGTGCGCCGCCTACGCCCCGGGCGGGGGGCCCACGTCCTCGACGGTGAGGCCCATGAGCTGGTCGTCGGTGGGGTCGGTGAGGTCCACCACCCGGCTGGCCTGGCGGGCCACCGCCGCCTCGAACAGGTTGCGGGCCAGGCGGGCGTTGCCGAAGCCCTTGTCCCGCGGGTGGGCCGCGAACCAGGCCCGGACGTCGTCCTCCACCTCGGGCGGGCAGGTGTACGCGGCCCTGGCGGCCATCGACCTGAAGATGGCCACCAGCTCGTCGTCGCTGTAGTCGGGAAAGGCGATGGTCTTCGGGAACCGGGAGCGCAGGCCGGGGTTGGAGTCCACGAACGCGGCCATCTCCTCGGGGTAGCCGGCCGCGATCACCACCACGTCGTCGCGGTGGTCCTCGATGAGCTTCACCAGGGTGTCGATGGCCTCCTGGCCGAAGTCCCGCTCGTCGCCCCGGGCCAGCGCGTAGGCCTCGTCGACGAGGAGCACCCCGCCCAGGGCTCCCTCGACCACCTTGCGCACCTGGATGGCGGTCTGGCCCACGAAGCCGGCCACCAGCTGGGAGCGGTCCGTCTCCACCAGGTGGCCCTTCGCCACCACCTCCAGGGTGCGGTAGATCTGGGCCAGCAGGCGGGCCACGGTGGTCTTGCCCGTGCCGGGATTGCCCGTGAACACCAGGTGGCGGCTGGACTCGGCGACCGGCAGGCCGCGGCGGCGGCGCAGGTTCTGGACCTGGATCAGGTCCGCCACCAGCCGCACCTCCGCCTTCACCGGGGCCAGCCCCACCAGGCCGTCCAGCTCGGCCAGCAGCTCGTCGAGGGGGCGGGCTGGGCCGAGGTCGGCGGCGGCAGCCGGCGTGGTGCCCGCCTCGCCTGCCGGGCCGGGGGTGGCCTGACCGGGCCGGGGCACGTCCCAGTTCCGCATGCGGCCCAGCAGCAGCGTTCGGAAGCGGTCGACCGCCTCCAGCTCCAGATGGGACGGGTGGTCGTCCAGGGCGCACACGGCGTGGGCGATGGCCATGGCGTCCTCGTAATAGCGCCAGGAGTGACGGGTCCCCTCCCGGTGGTCGAGGCCCACCAGGATCTCGAACAGCACCGACGGCCGGTCCAGCCACTGCCGCCGTCCCTCGAGGATCCCGGCCCGCCGCACGTCGGCGGGCCGGGCGAACTGGAGGAGGGTGTCGAAATGGGGGGCGAAGGCCTGCACGTAGGCCCACAGCTCCTCGTCGGTGTGGAGCCCGTCCACGTCGATGAAGGCGGCCGCCAGGTTGGACGCCTCCAGGGCCACGTCGGCCCCGGCCCGTCCGCTGCGGAGCCGGGCCTCCTCGGCCAGGTCGGCCAGCAGCGGGCCGAGGTCGGCCACGAACCGCTGGACGCTGTCGCTCAGGGGGCCAGCCACGGTCCAGAAGTCTGCCCGAGGTGGGGAGGGGCGTCCCGTAGCCTTGGGGGCATGGCACCCACCGCACTGCAGGAGCTGGGCCGGCGGGCCCAGGAGGCGGCCCGCGCCGTGGCCAAGGCGTCGACGGCCGAGAAGGACGCTGCCCTGCACGCCGCCGCCGACCTGCTGGTGGGGCGGGCCGACGAGGTGGTGGCCGCCAACGAGGTCGACGTGGCCCGCGCCGTGGAGGCTGGCACCACCGCCACGGTGGTGGACCGCCTCCGGCTCGACCGGGGCCGGGTGGTGGCCATGGCCGACGGGCTGCGGCAGGTGGCCGGCCTGGCCGACCCGGTGGGCGAGGTGGTGGACGGCTGGACCAGGCCCAACGGCCTGCGCATCACCCGGGTCCGGGTGCCGCTGGGCGTGGTGGGGATCATCTACGAGAACCGGCCCAACGTCACCAGCGATGCCGCCGGGCTGTGCCTCAAGTCCGGCAACGCCGCCTTCCTCCGGGGCTCGTCAGCCGCCATCTCCTCCAACGTCGCCATCGCCGCGCTGCTCCGGGAGGGCTTTGCCAAGGCGGGGCTGCCCGAGGACGCCGCGGTGGTGGTGGAGGACACCAGCCGGGAGTCGGCCACCGAGTTCATGCGCCTGCGGGGCCTGATCGACTGCCTGGTGCCGCGGGGCGGCCCGTCGCTCATCGCGGCCGTGCTGGAGCACGCCACCGTCCCCTACGTGATCGACGGCGACGGCAACTGCCACGTCTACGTCGACGCCGCCGCCGACCTCGACATGGCCCTCACCATCCTCGTGAACGCCAAGACCCAGCGCCCGTCGGTGTGCAACGCGGCCGAGTCGCTGGTGGTGCACGAGGCGGTGGCGGCCGAGTTCCTGCCCCGGGCCGCGGTGGCCCTGGAGGGCGTGGAGCTGGTGGGCGACGAGCGGGCCCGGGCATTGGTGCCGTCCATGGGTGCCGCCACCGACCAGGACTTCAGCACCGAGTTCCTCGACCTGAAGCTGTCGGTGGCGGTGGTGGCGGACCTGGACGCCGCGGTGGACCACATCCGCCGGCACGGGTCGGGCCACACCGAGGCCATCGTCACCGGCGACCTGGGCGCGGCCCGGCGCTTCGTGGCCGAGGTCGATGCCGCCGCCGTGGTCGTCAACGCGTCCACCCGATTCACCGACGGCGAGCAGTTCGGCTTCGGCGCCGAGATCGGCATCAGCACCCAGAAGCTGCACGCTCGCGGGCCCATGGGGCTGCGGGAGCTGACCACGGTGAAGTACGTGGTGGAGGGGACGGGCCAGGTCCGCCGGTGATGTTCACCTCGCAACCAGGGGTGGCTCGGCGAGCCCGGCGGTGCCGCCCTCCGGGCAGTGGGGATCTGGTGCCGATGGGCGGTTTGGGGAGCCGGTGAGCCGGTTCGAGACCATCGTCGGGGTCCGGGAGGGGCTGGGCCAGGTCGGGTACCTGGCCGACCAGGGCATCGCCGGCGTCGTGTACTTGGCCGACCGGCTGGGCAAGCCAGTCCTGGTGGAGGGGCCGGCCGGTACGGGGAAGACCCAGCTGGCCAAGTCGGTGGCGGAGATGACCGGCGCCCGCCTCATCCGCCTCCAGTGCTACGAGGGCCTGGACGAGGCCAAGGCCCTGTACGAGTGGAACTACCGCAAGCAGCTCCTGCGCATCCAGGCCGAGCGGGTCACCGAGGAGGGGGGTGGGGCCTGGTCCGACCTGGAGGGCGACATCTTCTCCGAGGAGTTCCTGCTCACCCGGCCGCTGCTGGAGGCCATCCGGGCCGCCGACCCGGTGGTCCTCCTGGTGGACGAGGTGGACCGGGTCGAGGTGGAGACAGAAGCGCTCTTGCTGGAGGTGCTGTCGGACTACCAGGTGTCGATCCCCGAGCTGGGCACGGTGACGGCGACGCAGGTGCCGCTGGTCTTCCTCACCTCGAACAACACCCGGGAGCTGTCGGAGGCCCTGAAGCGGCGCTGTCTCTACCTGCACGTCGACTACCCCGATCTGGAGCGGGAGAAGCAGATCGTGCTGGCCCGCGTGCCGGGCATCGACGTGCACCTGGCCGACCAGGTGGCCCGCATCGTGCGCTCGGTGCGGCGACTGGAGCTGAAGAAGGCGCCGTCGGTGTCGGAGACCCTCGACTGGGCCCGGGCCCTGGTGCTGCTGAACGTGACCACCGTGGGGGCCGAACAGGTCCGGGACACGCTCCACCTCCTGCTCAAGTACCAGAGCGACATCGCCAAGGCGGCCCGCGAGCTGGTCGTCGAGGCCTGACGCCCCAGTGCTCGACGCCCTGGAGGGGTTCATCCGGGAGCTGCGCGCCGCCGGCCTGCCGGTGAGCCTCACCGAGAACCTCGACGCGCTGGACGCGGTGCGCCACGTGCCGCTCGATGACCGGGAGGCGTTCAAGCACGCCCTGGGGGCCACCCTGGTGAAGTCGCACGGGCACTGGCAGGCCTTCGAGACGGTGTTCGAGGTGTACTTCGCCCTGCGGCCGGCCCCCGAACGGGAGCTGTCCGGCCCGGCCGCCGGTGGCGAGGGGCTGGAGGCGGCGGAGGAGCCGGACCTGGCCGCCCTGGTGGAGGGGGCCCTCGCCGAGGGCGACGAGGACCTCCTGCGGGCCCTTGCCGCCATGGCCGTCACCCGGTCGTCGGGGATGGAGGCGGGCCGGCCGGTGGGCGGCACCTACTACCTGTTCCGGGCCCTGCGCAGCCTGGACCTGGACGGCGCCCTGGAGCGGCTGCTGGCTCGGGCCGGCGTGGAGGGCTCGCTGGAGGAGCGGCTCGTGCGGGACGAGCTGGAGGCCCGCATCGAGCGGTTCCGGAGGGAGGTGGAGGCAGAGATCCGCCGCCGGCTGGTCGCCGACCGGGGTGCCGACGCCCTGGCCCGCACCCTGCGACGGCCCCTGCCTGAGGACCTCGACTTCATGCACGCCAGCCGCGACGAGCTGGTGGCCCTGCGCAAGGCCCTCCACCCCCTGGCCCGCAAGCTGGCCGTGCGGCTGGCCCGCCGGCGCCGGCACCGGCGACGGGGCCCGCTCGACTTCCGCAGCACCGTCCGCCATTCGCTCTCCTACGGCGGCGTGCCGGCCGAGCCCCGGTTCCGCCATCCCCGGCCGGCCAAGCCCGAGATCATGGTGATCGCCGACGTGTCGGGGTCGGTGGCCGCCTTCGCCCGCTTCACCCTGCACCTCGTCTACGCCATCTCGGCCCAGTTCTCCCGGGTCCGCAGCTTCGTGTTCATCGACGAGGTGGACGAGGTGACCCGGTTCTTCGACGGTGCCGAGGACATCTCCGAGGCGGTGGAGCGGGTCAACCGGGAGGCGGACGTGGTCTGGGTGGACGGCCACTCCGACTACGGTCACGCCTTCGAGGCGTTCTGGGCCCGCTGGGGCCAGGACATCGGCCCCCGGACCAGTGTGATCCTGCTGGGCGACGCCCGGAACAACTACCACGCCGCCCACGCCGAGGTGGTGGCCGCCATGCGGAGGAAGGCACGACACGTGTACTGGCTGAACCCCGAACCCCGCTCCTACTGGGACACCGGCGACTCCATCGTCAGCACCTACGCCGCCCACTGCGACGGTGCCTTCGAGTGCCGCAACCTCACCCAGCTGGAGCGCTTCGTGGAGCACCTGGGCTGATGGCACCGGAAGAGCGCCCGACCCGGCTCGTCCTGGTCCGCCACGGCGAGGCCCAGTGCCACGTCGACCAGGTGGTGGGCGGGTTCAAGGGCTGCACCGGCCTGTCCGACCTCGGCCGCCGCCAGTCCGAGGCGCTGCGCCGCCGGCTGGAGCGATCAGGGGAGCTGGACGGCGCCAGTGTCCTCTACGCCAGCACGCTGCCCCGGGCGGTGGAGACGGCCGAGGCCATCGCCCCGGCCCTCGGCAGCCCCGCCATCAAGCAGGACGAGGACCTGTGCGAGCTCCACCCCGGCGAGGCCGACGGCATCAGATGGGAGGAGTTCCGCGAGCGCTACACCTGGACGGGCGACGCCAGCGCCCGGGCCGCCACCGTCTACCGGCCCATGGCGCCGGGAGCCGAGAGCTGGGCCCGGTTCTCCGAGCGGGCCGGCGCCGCGCTCCACCGCCTGGCCCAGGACCACGCCGGGCAGACGGTGGTCGTCGCCTGCCACGGCGGCATCGTGCAGAGCTCGTTCTACGCCTTCGGCCAGCTGCCCCTGGTCCAGAGCTTCCTGCTCCACATCGACAACACCTCGCTCACCGAGTGGCGCCAGGAGCCGGCCGGCGCCGGCGAGGACCGCTGGACGCTGGTCCGCTTCAACGACGCCGCCCACCTCACCGAACTGGAGTAAATAAGGGCCGGATTCCGGCCCTTATTTACTCCAGAACGAGCCGAGCGGCCTCAGATGTTGCGGACGGCCTGGAGCTGGCGCACCTCGAAGTCGTCCAGACCGCCGGTGCTGGTGAGGCCGCGAACGACGCCACGCTCGCCGGATAGCTGCCACTCCGCGTCCCAGGACTGTGTCACCACGACGTCATACCGTCCCACGGTCGTATAGCTGTGTCTCGCCGCGCCGTGCGGCCACGGTTCTCCCGGTGCAGCGAAGGGCCCATCATCGGTGGTTGATTCGTCGCCCCAGTCCACGGCGAACATCGTGGCCTTGAGCACGACCGAAAGAGTCCCGAGGGGGGTGTCGTACTGGTCTGGGACCTGCGTCGGGCTCCTCGTCTCAAGGAACGCCAGCTTTCCGGTCAGAGCGAAACCCGGTGCGATCCACGGGTCGGGCCCGGGCGGGACGATGTCTCGGACAAATGAGAAGGCGACATCCCTCGGGGACGTACTCGGGCACCCCGGCAATCCCGCCACCACTCGGGTCCAGAGTTCATTGAGGAGACCTCGAGGCATGAAGAAGTTGAAGGCGTCATTCAAGCTGCCGATGGCCTGGCGGAACGACAATTCGCGGACTCCGGGCTCAGACGTGGTGCGGACACGGATCGTGCATGACCCGGTTTCCGGCGTTGACGAAACGGCGGTGATGAGTTCGATGGGCCGACGCTGGCCCGAAATACCCGGCTGTGAGGCGCCGCCTGATCCGGTGCAGCTGCCAATCGTCACGCCAGCGGCCGTCTTCACCGTGGTGCAGCCAACCTGCTGCGCCGCTGCGGCTGGTACGGGCATGAGCACCCAGCTCGGTACAACCGTCAACAGCACCCTGATTAGCCGCACGGATCCTGCCTCCCGTCACTTTCCCGGGTCATGGACCACGGTGTCGGATTGCGGTCTGTGGGGTCAGCGTCGGCGGGCGTCGGCGTGAGGGTGAGGTAGTAAGCCTCATCCGGTGGGGGCGCCTGCACGACCACGGCTGAGACGTCGAACTCGACACGGGCAAAGATGCAGTCCGGCCGAGCTGTGATCAGCTCTTTGACTGAAATCCTTCGATCGCCGATGGGTTGCCTGAACGACGCCGGGTCCATCGTGGTGAGTTCCCCGAACTGCTTCGCCTGGAGTGCCAGCAACGGCTCGTTGAAGATGGCGCGCAATGGGTCGAGGTCGGCACGATCGTACGTCCTGGCGCCGACAACCTTTCGCACCACGTCGCCGTAGACACGGTTGAGCTCGACCAGGACACGGTCCACGTAGGCGGCGTCGATCTGCTCCGGCACGGCGAAGGGGTCGTCGGCGGCGACCGTGGTGGCGGTGGTGGACGTG
>JBOGHQ010000003.1:0-1982 GCA_050744785.1 Acidimicrobiales bacterium
GCACGGGTCGGCTTGGCGATGGGGGCGGCGGCCGGCTTGGGTGCGGCGGCACGGGCGGCGCCCAGGGGCTGGATGAAGTTCTCGGTGATGAACCAGCGCCCGTCGGCATGGCGGACCACGCCGAAGCCGGCCACCGAGAAGCGGGCGTCGAGGATGTTGGCCCGGTGGCCGGGGCTGGCCATCAGGCGGGCGTGGGCCGCCTCGACGTCGCCGTTGTAGGCCACGTTCTCGCCCCGCACGCCGGCGTTCAGCAAGCTCTTGACGGCGGCGCTCATGAAGCTCGTGCTGTGGAAGATGTCGCCGGCCTGGGCCATCCTCTCGCTGTGGGCCACCGCGATGGCGGTCAGGTCGTCCCGGGTCGTTAGGGCACCCACGCCGGCCCGCTGGCGCTCGGCGTTGGTCAGGTCCAGCAGGCGGCGGGCGGCGTCCACCGAGCTCACCGGGGCGGGCGGGGCGGCGACCACGGGCGGGGCGGTCACCGGGGGTACGGTCACCGGCGGCAGCGACAGGACAGGCGCCGCGGTGGTGGGCGTGGTGGTCGGGGTCGGTGCGGGCGCCGGCGCCGTCCCGCCATTGCAGTAACGCAGGAACAGGAAGGCCTGGTTGCACTCGGCCGCCGCCGCCGGCCCGGCCGTGCCGAGCATGGTCAGGGCAGCGAGGGCCGCCCCGCTCAGGAGGAGGCGGCGAGCCCGCCGGCCGTGGCGGCGGGCCGCGGCCGAGGTCGCTCCGGTAGGAATGGCATTGCCACCAGCGGTCGTTCGCACGGCACCCCCATTTCGCTCGTCTCAGGCGTGGGGTTTGTGTCGAGACGGGCGGCCTGGGGGCTGAGGACCATCTGCAGAATGGCCCGAGTGGACTAGTCCTCCCCGGAGCGAGGCGGCCGGCCAGCGGGCGAAGGGGAGCTACGGCGCGGGGGCCGGCTCCGGCGCCCAGCTGATGATGGCGGCCGGCGTGGTGCGCAGCGGCGGCCGGAGGCGGCCGCCGTCCTCCACCAGCCACGAGGAGAGGACGCGGCGCAGCTCCTTGCGGGGGCCGGCGCCCTTGGGCAGGCAGAGCTGGTCGGCATAGGCCTTCACGGCCGCGTCCAGGTCGTCGTGCCGGGAGCGGGTCGGGATCTCGACCACCTCCACGTCGGCGGTGATGCCGAGCTCGGCCAGCACCGCGACGGCGTCGAGGTACGTCGGACCTGGGGCTCGAGGCCGGCCGTGGAAGTGGCGCCACATGGGGTCGACGAGGGAGTCCAGGCTGGCGGCGTTGAGGTACACGAACACCCGGCGCCGGCAGCTGGCGTCCAGCTTCTGGAGGAAGGGCGCCACGTCCTTCACGAGGGGCAGGACGTAGGAGCAGATGCCCACGTCGGCGGGGACCACGCCGACGTCCTGCCAGGCCCCGGTGACGGTGCGGACGTTGTCCAGCCCGAGCTCCTTGGACCGCTCGGTGAGGATGCGCACCATCCCCGCGCTGTGATCGACGGCCACCACCTGGGCCACGTGCGGGGCCAGGGCCAGGCTGAAGCGGCCCGGGCCGGAGCCGACGTCGAGCAGGGTGGTGCGGCGTCCCGAAGCGCGCCGCAGGCGGGCGTAGAGGGGGTCCTTCCGGGTGGCGGTCCCGTCCGTGGCGGCCGCGAACCGGCGGGCCCGGCGGTTCCAGAACCCCGGACCGGTGGCGGCCCGCCCCGGGCAGAGCTCGTCCATCTCGGCCAGCCGGGCGGTCACCAGGGTCGTCCATCGATCGGAGGCGCGCATGGCCAAGTATCGCCCGGGGCCCGCCGTCCGGGCCCGCCCGGCGGCTACGATGGCGCGTGTGAGAAAGCCGCGGATCGGGCCCGGCGGTGGAGGCGGCCGCTCGAACCGCGAGGACGCAGAACGAGAAGCCAAGGCCGAGCTGGCCCGGCTCACCAGGGGCTCGCAGCCCCCACCCGGCATGGGCGGCGGCTGGGGCGCACCGGCCGGGCCCTCCCCGGCCCGTGCCCCGTTCCGGCC
>JBOGHQ010000004.1:0-8638 GCA_050744785.1 Acidimicrobiales bacterium
CGACGCGTCGGCACCGGTGTCCGGATCGTCGTCGGGCCCGCACCCGGCCAGCACCGCCAGCGTGCCCCCGCCGAGCAGCGCCAGGCCCGGCGGCGGGTCATGGTCCCGAGGTCGAAGGCCGGCCCCCAGTCATGGTCATGGAGCTCGTCGTAGGTCACGGACTGGTCCTTTCGGTGGTGTGGGTGGGCGTCAACCTAGGCCTAGGTTCGGCCGGGCCGGGCGTGCAGGGCTCCCATGCAACCCTCACCAAGCCCCCAGCCGTGGTCCGTCACCGGCGTCCAGGGTCGCCAGCAGCCCTCCAGGACCGCTGGCAACTGCACGTGAGTTGGCTGTTACCGCCCGGGCCCCCGGCCTGCGCCGATCGACTTCCGCATCCGCACCACTGGGACGGGCGCGCCGCCGGCCGGATCCTCGAGCCGCTCCACGGGGCGGAAGCCGGCGGCGAGGTACAGCGGCTCGCTGGCCAGGGTGGCCATCTCAGACCTCCACCAGCACGGTGACGGGCCCGTCATTGACCAGCTCCACCTGCATATGGGCGCCGAAGCGGCCAGTGGCGACCGTGGCCCCAAGCCGGCCCAACTCGGCGGCGACCTCCTCGACCAGCGGCTCGGCCACCGCCCCCGGCGCGGCCGCACCCCACGAGGGCCGCCGCCCCCGGCGGGTGTCGCCGTAGAGCGTGAACTGGCTCACCACGAGGACCTGGCCACCAACTGCGGCCACGGCCCGGTTCATGACGCCGGCGTCGTCGCCGAAGATCCGCAGGAGCCACAGGCGGCCGGCGAGCGCCCGGGCTGCCCCCTCGTCGTCGCCGTGGGTGACGCCCACCAGCGCGCACAGCCCGGCACCGATCTCGCCCACCAACGCGCCGTCCACCAGGACCCGGGCCGATGTCACCCGCTGGACCACCGCACGCACGCCCTTGGCGTCAGCCGGCGGCGGCGCGGTGCGCCAGCACGGCCTGGTACCCGCCGGCCAGGTCGGTGGCCTGCCGCAGCCCAAGCTGCTGGAGGGTGGCGGCGGCCAGGCTGGAGGCGTAGCCCTCATTGCAGACCAGTACGATCTCGCGCTCAGGGTCGGACGCCTCGGGGAGGCGGTGGGGGCAGGTCGGGTCGAGGCGCCACTCGAGCACGTTGCGATCGACCACCACCGCCCCGGCCAGCTCGCCGTCGCGCACTCGCTGCTCGACGGGCCGGATGTCGACGATGAGCGCGCCCCGGGCGGCCAGCGCCGGCAGGTCGGCCGGCCCTGGCCGGCCCGGCAGGCACTGGCGGGCTGTCTCGAGAAGGCCCTCGACGCGGGCCGGCTCCGGTGCGCCGGGACCTGGGGCTACGGGAGACGAGGCCATCGGTGTCCTCCGCAGAGGGTACCTCGCGCACTCTTCGCCCCATCGAGGTCGACGAGTCGGGAATGACTAGTCAATCCGGCCTAGTCATTTGACCCATGCACCTGTACCCTCGCCATCGACGGGGGTCGGAAGGCGGCGCAAGCGGTTGCTCCGGTAGTTCGGCCACCGGCGAGCCAAGGACAACCCAAGGGGGGAAGTACATGGATACAGTCGGGAGTCATTTCTCCCCCGGTGCCACGCGCACTCGGGCGAGGCGAAGGGTCGTCGTTCGGTGCGCCGGAGCCGCGCTGGCCGTGCTGGCCGTGCTCGGACCGTCGTTGCCGGCCGACGCCGGCAGAGGCGGCGGTGGTGGCGGGGGCGGCGGTGGAAAGGGCGGGGGCGGTACACCCGCGGGTACCTTCAGCTGCCGGGCCAGCCTCGTGCGGGTGGAGCCGGCCGGCCTGCTCGGCACCCTGGTGGGCACGAGCCCCATCAGCCTGATCGAGGCCAATTCGCCCAACGACCCGTGCCTCGACGACGGTGCAGGCCTCACGCCGTACCAGCCGCTCACGCTCGACCTGGACAGCCTGTTGAGCCTGCGGGCCAACCTGCTCTATGCCCGGACCGACGGGGGCAAGCACGGCTTCGCGGGGGCCGGTGTGGCCGACCTGACCATCTCAACGCTCGGGATCACCATAACCGCCGAGATCCTCACTGCCGAGACGACGGCGGGGCCCTGCCCCAGCACCGCCCTCTCCGGGGAGTCGACGGTGGTACGGGTCAGGATCGACGACGGCCTCCCGCTGACGCCGCCGATCATCGTCGACGTCACCAAGGGCCAGGAGCACAAGGAGATCGACATCAACGCCCTTCTCCCGCTGCTCGACCTGGGCGACGTGCTGGTGCTGCACCTCAACGAGCTCGCCGCCAGCTCCAACCAGGTGACGGCACGGGCCCTGTGGCTCGAGTCCAGCCTCCTCGGCAACGTGATCGTGGCTGAGGCGACCTCGGACGTCCACGGCAACCCGTGCCCCACCAAGCCGCCCAAGCCGCCGGCCCGCCCGGAGGGCTTCATGACCGGCGGTGGCTGGATCAGCTCGTCGGTGAGCCACGGCGGCCACCTCACCTGCGCACCAGCCGACAAGCCCAACAACCTCCAGGTCAATTGGAGCGGGGGCAGGTTCCACTTGGAGTCGGTGAGCACGTCGGCCTGCTACGAGACCGGGGCCAACCAGGGCAACCCGGCCGCCAACTTCGACACCATCGTCGGCACCGGGTACGGCCGCTGCAACGGCCGCTCCGGCTACAAGGCGGAGTGGACCGAGGTTGACGCCGGTGAGCCGGGCACCTCGGACTTCTTCTCCATCAAGGTCTACGCCCCGCCCGGCTCCGACCTGCCCGCCTGCGGCATCAACGCCTCGGGCGTGCTCCAAGGGGGCAACCACCAAGCCCACGGCAACGGCTGACTTGAACGTCCACGCCCGGCGCCACGGCGCCGGCTAGATCGACAGCCCCGGATCGGTCCACCTGCCGTTCCGGGGCTTGTCATATCGGGTGGGGGGAGCGCTCCTCCCCCCACCCGATTCCCAACCGCTACGCCGTTTTCCGGAGCGTCCTCAGGATCTCCTCGCGCAGGTGTCCCCTGGCCAGGTTGAGGTCGGCCAGGATCCGTGCCGCCATCGTGTCGTCGCGGGCCAGGAGGGCCAGGGCCACGTGCTCAACGCCGATGTGGTGGTGGTGCAGCTTGAGCGCCTCCTTGAGGGAGAGCTCGAGGCAGCGCTTGGCGCGGGGCGTGAAGGCAGGGCGGCTGGGGTGACCGTCGGGGGCGGGCCGGCGGCGTCGCCACAGCCCCCGGCGTTGCCGGCGGCGCCCGTCGCACCCTCTGTCGAGCGCGCCCGGACCGAACCTGGCCTCCACTGCCTCCCGTACCCGGTCCAGGTCGATGCCGAGTGTGGCCAGGGCGGCCGACTCGTCGGCGTCCCCGCGGCCCGGCCCGATGATCACCTCGATCCGGGATGAGACAGCGTCGGGGCCGACGCCCCGGTCGCGGAGGAGCTGGCCCGCCGGCCCGTCCGAGCCAGCCACGGCGAGGAGCAGGTGCTCGCAGCCGATCCAGGTGTGGCCTCGACGGCGGGCGTGGACCTGCGCAGCAACGATCAGCTGGCGGGCCTCGGTTGTGAAGCGCTCGAACACCTCAACCCCGCAGCCGCCGGCCGTGCTTGCGGTGCACGGTCTGCTTCGTCACGCCCAACTCGCAGGCGACCTCCTGCCACGACCACCCGAGGGAGCGGGCCTGCTGCACGTGCAGAGCCTCCAGCTGCTCGAGCAGGCGGCGGAGGGCGGCCACGGCCCGCAGGCCCTGGCGGGGATTGGCGCTGCCCACCTCCCGGGCCAGTCCAACGGCGTCGGTCATGAGCGTCAGCATATGCTGACTTGCACGGTCGCGTCAACATGTGCTGACGAAACCAGGGGGGGAATGCGGTGCAGGGGCCGAAACGACAGGGAGGCGAGCTAGCGGGCAGCTCGCCTCCCGTCAGGTCGGCACCCCGGCGCTGGGGCCGACTCCGCGCCCGGTCGGTCCCTTTACCGGCCGAGACGCTTTCCCGTGAGTATCCGCCCGGACCGCGCCGTCACCATCGGG
This sequence comes from Acidimicrobiales bacterium, assembly GCA_050744785.1. Lineage (GTDB taxonomy): Bacteria > Actinomycetota > Acidimicrobiia > Acidimicrobiales > JBOGHQ01. Next base: position 3,966 of record JBOGHQ010000004.1, read on the forward strand.
CATCTGACCAAATCTGGGCCGGCCGTCCCCGAAAATCCCCCGAAATCGCTACGAACGTACTTCGAACCAGATGCAGCGCCCGGCCCCGACCTCGTCGACACCCCAGGCTTCGGCCACGGCGTCGATGACCTGAAGGCCGAGGTCGGTTCCCTCCTGCGCCCCGCTGCGCTCGATGGCCGTCGAGCCCGGCTTGGCGTCGTGCAGCTCCACCCGGGCCAGGCCGGCGTCGGCGACCACCAGGAGGCCGACCTCCGCCCCCGACTGGACGATGAGGTTGGTGATGGCCTCACTCGTCATGAGCACTGCATCCTCGATGCCCGAGCGGGAGAAGCCGCGCTGGCTCAGTACATCGGCCACGAACCGGCGGGCGGCGGCGGCACTGCCCGCGTCCGGTCTCAGCGTCGTCCTGACGTCCACGGCCCCGTCATTTCCCAACTCCGGAGCGATCCACGCTTCACCCTCCTCGGTGGCGTCACCAGCGCCGGCGGGCCCGCCGGCAGCGCGCCCTGCAGCACCCGCCGCGGCGACAATCCAGCTTCCCGGCCCCAACGGAGCGATCCACCATATTACCAGAATAGGTTCATCGGACCCGTAGGCATCCGCCCGGTGGACCGCCGGCAAACCCCCTCCGAGGGGTTCCGCCGCTCCGCTATGGTATCGGCTCCGAGCCTTGGCGCAGGTCAGGGTCCTGTGGTGCAGTTTGGAGTGCACGCCGGCCTGTCAAGCCGGAGGTCGCGGGTTCAAATCCCGTCAGGACCGCGAGGTCGGGTAGCTCAGTTGGTAGAGCGCGCGCCTGAAAAGCGCGAGGTCACCGGATCGACGCCGGTCCCGACCACCACAAAACCGCAGGTCAGCGGGGGTGCGGGGCGCCGGGCAGGGCAGCCGATAGGCCCGGCGTGCCAGATCCGTGCCAGAGCGTGCCAGATCTTCCCGGTGCATTTCGGCGTCTGGCGGCCACCGACGGACGTCGCCATCGACCCGTCGGCGGCGGGGCGTAGGCTCCGGGTCGTGCCGGATGACCCGGAGTTCCTCCGGCACCGCCGGGTCGAGGATCTGGCCGCGGAGCAGGGCGTGGCGGCCATCGACGACCTTGACGCACTGGCCGACGCCTCGGCCACCCAGGAGGAGCTGGACGCGTTCCTCGACGTGCTCGGCTCGTGACGCCAACGACCAACCCTCCCTCGTGTCCAGTCCCGCTGGTTGCAACCGGCGAACGGATGGATGCCGGTGGGTGAACTACGGCTCCGGACGTGTGTCGGCGTGGGGGCGTCCCGCACCGTCGCCCGTCGGTTGGTTCGTCCCGCACGACCGGCAGCTCGTTGCCGGCCTCAGAGCCGACGCCTGGCCCGGCGCGCGACTGCCGGCCGCAGCGAGACCTGATCCGCCGGGTCGGTCTCCGGTGGGCGCAGGCCGGCCTCCTCGGCCATGGCGTCGAGGCCCTCGGCGATGCGCCGGTCGCGGTCGTCAGCCGCGTGCTGGTAGATCATCGCCGCCCGGGGGCTGGCGTGGCCGAGTCGGGCCATGAGCTCCTTGGTGGTCGCCCCGGTGCGAGCGGCCAGTGTCCCTGCCGAGTGGCGGAGATCGTGGAACCTCATTCCCCCGAGGCCGGCGGCACGGGCGGCTGGCAGCCAGACCCGCTGGCGGAAGTTGCTCCGCTCCAGCGGCGTCCCCTCCTCCGACGTGAAGACGTAGTCGTCGGCCTCTCCGCCGTACCGGGACCGGTGGCGACCCAACTCGGCCACGAGCACCGCCGGCAGGGCGACCGTTCGCCGCCCGGCCCGGCTCTTGGGGTCGTCCTCGATCACCTCGCCCGACGCCAGGCGGAGGCGCTTGCGGCGCACGGCGATGCTGGCCGCGCCCACGTCGATGTCGTCCCAGCGGAGGGCGAACAGCTCACCCTGCCGGAGCCCGCCGAGGCCGGCGGCCAGGACGAGGGCCCGGTAGCGATCCGGTACAGCGTCGGCCAGGGCCGCCAGCTCGGCCATGGTGGCAAAGCGCTGCTCCGGGTGGTGCTCCACGCCGCCCCGCTCCACTCGGCACGGGTTCTTGGCGATCCGGTCGTCGTTCACGGCGACCGTGAGCACCTGGCGCAGCCGGACATAGGCCTTGGCTGCCACCGACGGGCTGTGGTGCTCGACCAGCGCGGCGTACCACTGACGCACCAGCTCGGGGCTGAGGTCGGACAGGGCGACGGTTCCGAGAGCGGGCACGCCCGGGTCGATGACCGGGAGGATGTGGAGGCGCAGCTGGGCCTCGTAGATCTCCCTGGTCCGCTTGGCCAGCCGGGCGTGGCCACGGAGCCAGGCCCAGGCATAGGCGTCGAGCGCCACCCGGCCCGCCTGCGGGTCGACCCACACGCCCTTGGCCTGCTCCGTTTCCACGCCGGCCAGCCAGCGTGCGGCGTCCGCCTTGGTTGCGAACGAGGTCGGGGCGGCAATGCTGCGCCCGCCCTCCACCTCGTAGCGGGCCTGCCAGCGGCCCGATGACAGCCTGCGGACGTTTCCGAACTGGCGTCGCCGGGACATGCCGGATCCTTCTCGTCGAACCGAAGGGCTCGGCCTTGGGCGGGCCGGCGACGCCTGCGACGAGGTTACGCGGACCGGCGGTGACCCCGGCGGGCACGGTCGAGCCATGCCTCCACCTCGGCTGGGTCGAAGCGGAGCAGGCGACCCACCTTGTAGAAGGTGATGCGATCCTCCGCCACGAGGCGGCGCTCGAAGCGGTCGTTCACGCCGAGGCGGGTGGCCACGGCATGAAGGTCGATCAGCGGCAGGCGGTGTGGGGTTGGGGTGGGCACGGCTCCTCCTGGGCGTCGATGGTCACCCCAGGTATGCCGCTGAGGGGGCGATTCCTCGCGAGGAATCTTCAGCGTCTTCGCGCCCGGTCCGGCGGCCGTTGCCTCTCCACCTGGCCGAGCCGCCGGCGCATGCGGGCGACCAGGTCGTCGTCGTCCGGGGCATCAGCCGGCCCGGCAGGCGGTGCGCCGGGCATCGGCTGGGCGGCGGGCGCCGAGGCGCCGGCGGCGTCCGGTCCAGCCGGGCACGGTTCGACCGGGCCGGCGGTTCGAGGCCTCGCGCCGTGGCCCGAGTTGGTCATCGCGGGCGCCGGCGGGCCAGTAGCCGGCAGGCTGACCGCTCGGTCGCCGGCCAGCCGGTCCCGGACCGCGAGGGCGCTGCGGGCGTTGGCCGGCCGGGCGATGACGGCGGCGAAGGCCTCCTCCGGGTCGGCCATCCCGGTGGGGTCGACGACCAGGCCGAGGTTCTGGCCTCGTCCGCGGGTCATGCCCACGTAGACGCCGGAGCGGGTACTGGAGGGCTCCAGCACGCAGATGCCGTCGTCGGTGGTGTCGCCCTGGGTGCCGTAGCCGGTCACCGCCCAGCCCAGCTCCACGTGCCTCGACACGTAGGCGGCCGGCAGGCGGGCCCGCCCCCGGACCGGATGCGACACGACCAGCGAACCGTCGGCGCCGACCGACTCCACGTCCCAGATGTGGCGGTTGCGCACCGTCTGGCCGGCGTCGGTGCGGATGCGGTCGTTGCGCCGGGTGGCCACACGGTCGCCGGTGAAGGCGGTGCTGCCGTCGGCCAGGGCCACCGACGGCCCGGCTCGGCCGGGATCGTGTCCGCGCTGGATGGCCAGGTTGATGTCCCGGGCCATGCCCGCCGAGGCGGTGGTGATGGAGAGGCTGCGTCCCGCCCGGCTCATGGCGTCGTGGACCCGGGCCACCCGCTCGGGCAGGAGGGCGGGGCGGACGGCGTCCAGGCGGCCGTGGTCGGCGTAGGCGGCGGCGGCCGAGCGCTCCCCCCGGCGAAGCGCCACGCTGGCCTCGGCCTGCCAGGCCTCGTCGAAGCGGCGCACCTCCTCGAGGGTGTGGGCGCCCACCCGCTCGCACCACAGCTCGAACATCCCGCCCCGGCCCACCGCGGGCAGCTGGGCGGGGTCGCCCACGCACACCAGGCGCCAGCCGTGGCGGTCCACCAGACCCACCAGGGCGGCGAGGTCGTCGGTGGCCGCCATGCCGGCCTCGTCCAGCACCACCGTGGTGCCGGCCGGTGGACGGCGGAAGCCGGGGCGGGCGGCGTCGCTGAGCAGCTTGGCCACGGTGGTGGCCGGCCAGCCGGTCTCGGCGCCGAGCACGTCGGCCGCCTTGCCCGAGGGGGCGATGCCCACCACCGGCCGGCCCTGGGCGGCCAGGGCGAGGGCGGCGGTGCCGAGGGCGGTGGTCTTGCCGGTGCCGGCCGGGCCCACCACCAGGACCAGGCGCTCGTCGCCGGCCACCGCCTCGGCCGCCGCCTGGGCGTCGTCACCGTCGGGGAGCGGACCCGGACGGGCAGCTCCTCCCGCCCAGCCCAGCAGGCGGGACTCCTGGTCCAGCACGGCGGCGGTGGTGAGGTGGCGATCGGTCACCGCCTCGCTCACCGGCCTCCCGTCCCGGCGGCGAGCCACGCCCGCCGGCGCCTCCGGCAGCAGCTCGACGCACCGTCCGGCGGCCAGGGCGGTGAGCTCCTCCACCAGATCCACCGCATCCGACGCGCTGGCGGCGGCGCCGGCGGGAAGGAGGGTGGCGATGTGGCGGCTCAGATCGGCGCGCAGCCAGGTGGAGGACTCGGCCGCCACCCGGGCCAGGGCCTCGGACACGATCCCCGGCCGGTCGACGCTGGCCAGGCCCGGCA
>JBOGHQ010000005.1:0-2756 GCA_050744785.1 Acidimicrobiales bacterium
GGATCGCCATCCGCTCGTCGTTCTCTGCCGGCAGCCGGGGGGGCCGCCTGCGGCGGCTTCTGCGGCCGCCGGCGTGGAAACCCCGGGACCGCCGCAGCCTCCTCGGTCGCTGCCGGGTAGGTTCAGGTCGGATCATCATCGGCTCGGAACCGGAGGTTCCTCGCCGAGCTTGATCGTGCTCCGGGCGACCGGCGAAGCCGGATCGCCCTCCGCTCGTCGTTCTCTGCCGGAAGCCGGGGGGGCCGCCTGCGGCGGCTTCTGCGGCCGCCGGCGTGGAAACCCCGGGGCCGCCGCAGCCTCCTCGGTCGCTGCCGGGTAGGTTCAGGTCGTGTTGCCCTCCCCCGACCCTTCCGCCGATCCGAACCTGGGGCCGGTGGTCGTCACCGAGGAGCAGCTGCAGGACCGCATCGCCGAGCTCGGGAAGCAGCTGACGGCTGACTACGAGGGCAGGGCCCCGTTGCTCGTGGGCGTGCTCAAGGGTGCCTTCGTCTTCATGAGCGACCTGGCCCGGGCCATCTCGCTGCCCCTCGAGTTCGACTTCATGGCCGTGTCGTCCTACGGCAGCGCCACCAAGACCAGCGGCGTGGTGCGGATCGTGAAGGACCTCGACCTCGACCTCACCGAGCGGCACGTGCTGCTGGTGGAGGACATCGTCGACAGCGGCCTGACCCTCTCCTACGTGCGCCGCAACCTCCAGGCCCGCAACCCGGCCAGCCTCGAGGTGTGCGCCCTCCTGGTGAAGGAGGGCCTCCAGAAGTCCGACCCCGACCTGCGCTACGTCGGCTTCACCATCCCGCCCGAGTTCGTGGTGGGCTACGGCCTCGACGTCGCCGAGCGGTACCGGAACCTGCCCTTCGTGTGCGCCTACGTGGGCCCGATGGCCACAGGTACCCTGAGAGGACCGTGAAGAAGAAGCTCCGTCACCCCGCGTCCTGGGTCCTGCTCGCCCTCCTCGTCCTGGTCGTGGCCGTCACCTTCCTCGGCGGAGGCGACGACCGCGACAAGCTCGAGCTCAGCCGCCTGCGCACGCTGGCCGCCGACGGCGGGGTGAAGTCGGCCGAGATCGTGGGCGACGGCAAGGTGCAGGGCGAGCTGCGCAACGGCACCAGGTACGAGGCCAAGTTCCCGGCCGAGTACGGCGACGAGCTCACCACCATCCTGCTGGACGCCGGGGTCGACGTGGACTCCAAGGACACCGGCCAGAGCCTCTGGATCGCCCTGCTCATCAACTTCCTGCCCATCGTGCTGCTGTTCGGCGGGTTCCTCTTCGTCATCAACTCCATGCAGGGCGGGGGCAGCAAGGTCATGCAGTTCGGCCGGGCCAAGCCCAGGGTGATGTCAAAGGACGAGCCCAAGGTCACCTTCGCCGACGTGGCCGGCGCCGACGAAGCGGTGGCCGAGCTGGTGGAGATCAAGGACTTCCTGGAGTCGCCCGGCCGCTTCCACTCCATCGGCGCCAAGATCCCCAAGGGCGTGCTGCTCTTCGGCCCGCCCGGCACCGGCAAGACGCTGCTGGCCCGGGCCGTGGCGGGGGAGGCAGGCGTGCCCTTCTTCTCCATCTCGGGGTCGGACTTCGTGGAGATGTTCGTGGGCGTGGGCGCCAGCCGGGTGCGGGACCTGTTCAACCAGGCCAAGGCCAACCCGCCGGCGATCATCTTCATGGATGAGATCGACGCCGTGGGCCGCCACCGCGGTGCCGGCATGGGCGGCGGCCACGACGAGCGGGAGCAGACCCTCAACCAGCTGCTGGTGGAGATGGACGGGTTCGACACCAAGTCGGGCGTCATCCTCATCGCCGCCACCAACCGTCCCGACATCCTCGACCCCGCCCTGCTCCGTCCCGGTCGCTTCGACCGCCAGATCGTGGTGGACCGCCCCGACCTCCAGGGCCGCCGGGCCATCCTGGAGGTGCATGCCCGGGGCAAGCCGCTCGAGGACAACGTCGACCTCGAGATCCTGGCCCGCCGCACGCCCGGCTTCACCGGCGCCGACCTGGCCAACCTGATGAACGAGGCCGCCCTGCTGGCGGCGCGCGACGACCGCAAGCTCATCGGCATGCGCCAGCTGGAGGACGCCATCGACCGGGTCATCGGCGGTCCCGAGCGCAAGACCCGGGTGATGAGCGAGAAGGAGAAGCTGGTCATCGCCTACCACGAGGGCGGCCACGCCCTGGTGGGCCATGTCCTGCCCCACGCCGACCCGGTGCACAAGGTGTCGATCGTGGCCCGGGGCCGGGCACTGGGCTGGACCATGGCCCTCCCCACCGAGGACAAGTACCTGGTGAGCCGGTCCGAGCTGCGCGACCAGCTGGCCGTGCTGCTGGGCGGCCGCACTGCCGAGGAGCTGATCTTCGGCGAGATCACCACCGGCTCGGCCAACGACATCGAGAAGGCGTCGGAGATCGCCCGGGCCATGGTGACCCAATACGGCATGAGCGACGTGCTGGGGCCGCTCCAGCTGGGCGAGAAGAACGGCGAGGTCTTCCTCGGTCGCGACTTCGGCCACCAGGCCAACTACTCCGACGAGATGGCGGCCCGCATCGACGCCGAGATCCGCGCGCTCATCGACGCCGCCCACGACGAGGCGGTCCACATCCTGCGCACCCACCGGGCCACCCTCGACCGTCTCGCCTCCGCCCTCATCGACCAGGAGACCCTTGACACCCCGCAGCTGATGGAGGTCCTCGGCGACCTGCCGCCGTGGGCCGCGCCCCGCCCGGCGCCCCGCGCAGAGCCCGTCCCCGTGCCGCGCCAGCC
>JBOGHQ010000006.1:0-4127 GCA_050744785.1 Acidimicrobiales bacterium
CACCGCGACCGCGACTGGCGCCGTCCCGCCGCGGCTCACCCGACCGGCCCCGGCCCCGCTCGTCGTCGCCGGCCCGGTCGCGATCCCGGTCTCGCCCCCGGGGTCGGTCCGACTTGGGCACGAGCGACGACGTCACGCCCTGGTGCTCGCGCGCCGGTCCGATGATCTCCAGCCGGTCCGGCTCGGCCCGCTTCTGGCGGGGGGGCAGCACGGCGGTGATGAGGATGCCCTCGATCTCGAAGTCGGCCTCGGCCCGCACCACATCGCCGACCCGGGCGCCTTCGTACAGCAAGGCGGGGTCCAGCACGCCCTTGGGTTGCTTGGCGCCGGCGGCGCGCCACGTCCACGTCCCGTCGTCACGGGTGCTCGTGAGCTCAACCTCGATACGCCGCGCCATGGGACTCTCACGCTACAACGGGTGGGTGAGGGGAGCATGGGGTGATGTGCCCTGGCGCGGAACCTGGCTCCCTGCATAATCAAGCTTTAGAAGGGATGACGGCGCCGGCCGGGGCGTGGCAGATTGGGAGCGTGACGCTGCGTCGGGGCACCGTCGTGTGGCTGGCCGCCGCGGTGGCCGTGTTGCTGGCCGCCGGCCTCAGCGGCGTGGTCAGCACGGCGAAGGCGGAGGACGGCGCCATCCGGTACGTGGCGCTCGGGGATTCCTACACCGCCGGCCCGGTCATCCCCAACCAGGCCCCCGACCCGCCGGGATGCAGCCGTTCCGACCACAACTACCCCCATCTGGTGGCGGCGTGGACGGGCGCCGAGCTGCGCGACGTCAGCTGCAGCGGGGCGACCACCAAGGACCTGTTCGCCCCGCAGGCGGTGCGGGGCGGCGCCAACGAGCCGCAGCTCGCCACCCTGTCGGCCGACGCCACCCTGGTGACGGTGGGCATCGGCGGCAACGACATCGGCTTCGGTGACATCGTCGTCTCCTGCCTGGCCGTCTCGCCGCTCGGCACGCCCTGCCGGGACCGCCATGTGGGCCCCGGCGGCGACCGCATCAGCGCCCGCATCGCCGAGACCGCGCCCCGGATCGCCACGGTGCTGGCCGAGATCGGGCGGCGGGCCCCCTCGGCCGACGTCTTGGTGGTCGGGTACCCGGCCATCCTCCCCGACACCTACGACGGGTGCTGGCCGGTGATGCCCGTGGCCTGGCAGGACGTCCGGTACCTGCGGGACAAGGAGAAGGAGCTCAACGCCATGCTGGCCCAGCAGGCCGCGGCCGCCGGCGCCCGCTACGTCGACACCTACGGGCCCAGCCAGGGCCACGACGCCTGCGCCCTGCCGGGCGTGCGGTGGGTGGAACCGGTGGTGCCGCTGGCGCCGGCCGCCCCCGTGCACCCCAATGCCGACGGCATGCAGGCCACGGCGCGGGCCGTGGTCCTGGCCCTGGCCGTCACCGCCGCCGCCGGCGGGTAGCGGCCGGGCCCTAAGGTTGGCCCGTGGCGAGCCGGGTGGCCGAGCACGTGGTGCGCAAGCGGCCCTTCGGCCGGGCCCAGCGCCTGCGGGTCGAGTTGCACGGCATCTCGCGGCTGGGCCCCGGCGACCAGCGGGAGGTGATGCGCTGGGAGTGGGTGGAGAGCATCACCGCCGACGAGGGCGTGGTGGTCAGCGGGAACGGGCACCAGCTCACCATCCCGCCCGGCGCGTTCGGCCTGGAGCCGGCCGAACTGGCCGAGCTGCTCCAGCAGGCGCGCCACATCGAGGCGCGCAGCGAGGTCATCGGCCGGCTCAACGAGGCGGCTGGTCGAGGCTGACCGGGCGGGTACCGGCGGGAGGCTCCACCGCTGGGGCCCGGTGGTGAGCCAGGCTGGGAGCCATGCCGGCCCCGTCCGCCGCCCTGGCCTACGCGGCCGTAGTGGAGCGCTTCCTCCAGCGCATGAGCAACGAGGGCCGGTCCGCCCGCACCCTCGCCGCCTACCGCTACGACCTCGACGATTCCATGGTGGACGTGGCCGTGGCCCGCGGCCTGCTGGACAACCGCACCACCCTCGACGCCTTGGCCGCCGAGGACCGGGAGGCCCGGGTCCTGGCCGCCTTCGAGCGCCTCGACGTGGCCGGGCTCACCCTGGACGACCTGGACCAGGCCCTGGCCGAGTTCCGCACCCGCCCCGACCCCCGCTTCGCCCGCCACCCGGAGCGGGCGCCCGAGGAGCGCGCGCCGGCCACGGTGGCGCGGCGCACGGCCGCCCTCCGCTCCTTCTTCGCCTGGTGCTACCAGACCGGCCGCATCCCGGCCGATCCAGCCGCCCTGCTGCGGCCGCCCAGGAAGCGCACCCGCATGCCCCGGGCCATCGACCAGCCCACCGCCCTCCGGGCCCTCGCCGCCGCCGGGGAGTCGTCCGCCTGGCCGGAGCGCGACCAGGTCATCCTGGCCTTGGCCCTCGCCTGCGGGCTCCGCCTGGACGAGATCGCCCGCCTTCGGGTCGACGACCTCGAGGGCCGCCCGGCCCAGGCCCTGGTGGTGCGGGGCAAGGGCGACAAGGAGCGCCGGCTGGGGCTGCCGCCGGTGGTGCAGGAGGCGCTGTCGGCCTATCTCCCCACCCGGGCCGCCCGCCTGGAGGCGCTCGGTCTGGAGGCGGCCACGGTGGTGGTCTCCAGCCGGGCCCGCCCCGTCAAGGATCGCCGGGGCCGGGTCGTGGGGGCCACCGTGGAGGCCAGCCGGGACAGCGTCATCTACGTGGTGGACCGGGTGCTGCGCCGGCTCGGCGCCCGCCGGGACGGGGTCCGGGTCCACGCCCTGCGCCACACCTTCGCCACCCTGGGCCTGCGGGAGGGCGCCTTCAGCCTGCGCCAGCTCCAGGTGGCCCTGGGCCACGCCAGCCTGGCCACCACCCAGATCTACACCGAGGTGGCTGACGAGGAGATCGCCGCCGCCATGCGGCTCCACCCGCTGGGCGGTGGCCCGGCCCACTGAGGTAGGCATCGGGGATGGACGCCCCGCTGCGCTTCGGCATCTTCCTGGCCCCCTTCCACGCTGCCGGCCAGAACCCCACCCTGGCCCTGCACCGGGACCTCGAGTTGCTCGAGCGGCTCGACGCCCTCGGCTACGACGAAGCCTGGATCGGCGAGCACCACTCGGCCGGCTGGGAGCTGATCGCCTCGCCGGAGGTGTTCATCGCCGCCGCCGCCGGCCGCACCCGCCGCATGTTCCTCGGCACCGGCGTCAGCTCCCTGCCCTACCACCACCCCTTCCTGCTGGCCGACCGCATGGTGCTGCTCGACCACCTCTCCAGTGGCAGGGTCAAGTTCGGCGTGGGCCCGGGCGCCCTCCCTTCCGACGCCTTCATGCTCGGCATCGCCCCCGAGCGGCAGCGGGAGATGATGGAGGAGGGGCTGGAGGCGATCATCGCCCTCCTCACCTCCGACGGGCCGGTGACCCGGGAGACGGACTGGTTCGCCCTCCGGGACGCCCGCCTCCAGCTCCGCCCCTACCAGCACCCCTGCTTCGAGATCGCGGTGGCGGCCCAGATCTCCCCCGCCGGGCCCCGGGTGGCGGGCCGCTTCGGCGCCGCCCTCCTCTCCCTCGGTGCCACCACCCTGGGCGGCTTCGACGCCCTGTCGTCGCACTGGCAGGTGGCCGAGGAGCGGTCGGCGAAGTTCGGCCAGGCCATGGACCGCCGCCGCTGGCGGTTGGTGGGCCCCATGCACCTGGCCCCCACCGAGGAGCAGGCCCGCCGGGAGGTCGACCACGGCCTGGCCGGCTGGGCCCGCTACTTCTCGGAGGTGGCCGCCCTCCAGCTGGCCCCGCCCACCGACGACGCCCGCCAGCTGGTCGACGCCATGAACGACAGCGGCTTCGCCGTCATCGGCACGCCCGACATGGCCGCCGCCCAGATCGAACGGCTCGTCGAGCGGTCGGGCGGCTTCGGCACCTACCTGCTGATGGCCCACGAGTGGGCCGACCCCGAGGCGACCCTCCGCTCCTTCGAGCTGTTCGCCCGGGAGGTCGTCCCCCGCTTCCAGGGATCCACCGAGCGGGCCATCGCGTCACGGGACTGGGCCGCCGCCCGCCGAACCGAGTTCGTGGGCGCCGCCGGCGCGGCCGTGATGAAGGCCGTGCAGGACCACCACAACCCCGGACTGGAGTAGATAGGTCACCGAACCGGTGACCTATCTACTCC
>JBOGHQ010000007.1:0-4908 GCA_050744785.1 Acidimicrobiales bacterium
TCGACTGCATCTGGTTGCTGCCCTTCTACCAGTCGCCTTTGCGCGACGGCGGCTACGACATCAGCGACTTCTTCACCGTCCTGCCCGAGTACGGCAACCTGGCCGACGCCGAGCAGCTGGTCGAGGAGGCCCACAAGCGAGGGCTCCGGATCATCGCCGACATGGTGGTGAACCACACCAGCGACACCCACCCCTGGTTCCAGGAGTCGCGCCAGGACCGCACCAACCCCAAGGCCGACTGGTACGTGTGGGGCGACAACCCCGAGCGCTGGTCCGAGGCCCGGATCATCTTCGTCGACACCGAGCATTCCAACTGGTCCTGGGACCCGGTCCGCCAGCAGTACTACTGGCACCGCTTCTTCTCCCACCAGCCGGACCTCAACTACGACAATCCCGAGGTCCAGCAGACGATGCTCGATGTTGTGAAGTTCTGGCTGGACATCGGCCTGGACGGCTTCCGCCTCGACGCCGTCCCCTACCTCTACGAGCGGGACGGAACCAACGGCGAGAACCTGCCCGAGACCCACGACTACCTGAGGCAGATGCGCAAGGAAGTGGACACCACCTTCCCCGGAAAGGTGCTGCTGGCCGAGGCCAACCAGTGGCCCGCCGACGTCGTCGACTACTTCGGGGACGGCGACGAGTGCCACATGTGCTTCCACTTCCCGCTCATGCCGCGGATGTTCATGGCCATCCGCCGGGAGCAGCGCTACCCGATCACCGAGATCCTGGCCCAAACGCCGGCGATCCCCGAGGGCTGCCAGTGGGCGATCTTCCTCCGGAACCACGACGAGCTCACCCTCGAGATGGTCACCGACGAGGAGCGGGACTACATGTACACCGAGTACGCCAAGGACCCCCGCATGAAGCGCAACGTGGGGATCAGCCGGCGCCTGGCCCCGCTGGTCGACAACGACCGCCGGGTGGCCGAGCTCCTCCACGGCATGCTCTTCTCCCTGCCCGGCAGCCCGATCCTCTACTACGGCGACGAGGTGGGGATGGGCGACAACATCTACCTCGGCGACCGCGACGGCGTGCGCACACCGATGCAGTGGACGCCCGACCGCAACGCCGGCTTCTCCAGGGCTGACTTCGCCCGGCTGTACCTGCCGCCGCTGATGGACCCGGTCTACGGCTTCCAGTCCGTCAACGTGGAGGCCCAGCAGCGCAACCCCAGCTCGTTCCTGTACTGGACCAAGCGCATGCTGGAGGTGCGCCGCCAGCACCCGGTGTTCGGCACCGGGTCCTTCGAGGTGATCCCCACCGACAACCCCTCCGTCCTCGCCTTCGTCCGCTGCCAGGACGACGACATCGTGCTGTGCGTCAACAACCTGTCCCGGTTCGCCCAGCCCGCTGAGCTGCCGCTGCAGCGGTGGAACGGCAAGATACCCATCGAGCTGATGGGCCGGGTGCCGTTCCCCAAGGTCGGCGAGCTGCCCTACTTCGTGACGCTCAACCCGTACGCCTTCTACTGGTTCCAGTTGGTGGACCAATGACCGGGCCCGGGGCGGCCGACCACCTCCTGGCCGCCTTCCTCGGCCGGCAGCGGTGGTACTCGGGGCCGCCCCCCGACCGGGTCGCGGTGGTCCAGCGCGACACCCTCGGCCCCGACCTCGACTGGCTCCTGGTGGACGCCGGCGGGGCCCGGTACCAGCTCATGCTGGGCTGGCGGCCGGCCGCCCAGGCGGCGGAGTTCCTGCACGGCCACGACGAAGCGGTGCTCGGCGCGGTCGACGACCGGCTGGCCTTCGACGCCCTCGTCGACCCCGACAGCGCCCGGGCCGTGCTGCGGCTGGTCGCGCCCGGCCAGGAGGGGGAGTACGTGCGGCCCATGGGCGCCGAGCAGTCCAACACCTCGCTGGTCTTCGACGACCGGCTGGTCCTCAAGGTCTTCCGGCGCCTCCAGGCCGGCGCCAACCCCGACGTGGAGGTCACCACCGCGCTGGCGGGGGTGGGCTTCACCAACGTGGCCGAGCCGCTGGGCGTGTGGCAGCGCGACGGCCTCGACCTGGCCGTGGTGGCCCGCTACCTGGCGGGCGGGGCCGAGGGGTGGGCGCTGGCCCTCACGTCGCTGCGGGACCTCTACGGCGCCGGCACCGACGATCCCGCCGCCGCCGGAGGCGACTTCGCGGCCGAGGCGGGCCGGCTGGGGGAGGTCACCGCCGGCCTGCACCTGGCCATGGCGGAGGCCTTCGGCACCTCCCCGAGCGACCCCGCGGCGTGGGCGGCCGGCGTGGAGGCCCAGCTGGAGCGGCTCCAGGACGGCGACGTGGACCAGGTGGCGGTCAAGGAGTTCGTGGAGCGGCTGCGGGCCGCGGGCCGGCCCGGCGTGTCGATCCGGGTCCACGGCGACTACCACCTCGGCCAGGTGCTGCGCACCGACACGGGGTGGTACGTCCTCGACTTCGAGGGCGAGCCGGCCCGCCCCCTGGAGGAGCGGCGCCGGCCCTCGTCGCCGCTCAAGGACGTGGGTGGGATGCTGCGGTCCTTCCAGTACGCAGCCGCCGTCGCCATGTCGGAGCGCGACGAGCTGGAGCAGCAGCGGCTGGGCCCGCTGGCCGAAGCGTGGGAGCGGCGCAACCGCATGGCGTTCCTGCGGGGGTATATGGGTACAGAAGGGGTGGAAGCGCTGCTCCCGGCCCACGGCGGCGACCGCGAAGCCGTGCTGGCCGCCTTCGAGCTGGACAAGGCGGTGTACGAGGTGCTCTACGAGCGGGCCCACCGGCCCGACTGGGCCCAGATCCCGCTGCGGGCGGTGAGGAGATTGTTGGATGGCTGAGAGCGACCGGAGACAGGAGCAGCCCAGCCGGGCCGGCGGCGCCGGCAAGGCCCCCAGGGCCGCCAAGAAGGTGGCGGAGAAGCCGTCCGGGCCGGTGGCGGTGCGCACGCCCCTCGACGAGGACCTGGACCGGCTGGTGGCCGGCACCCAGACCGACCCGCACCGGGTGCTCGGGCCCCACGACGGCGTGGTGCGGGCCTGGCGGCCCGGCGCCACCTCCATGCGGGTGCTGGGCGAGGGCGACCCGCCGGCGGAGATGCAGCGCCTCCGGGAGGAGGGCGTCTTCGAGGCACCGATGGCCGACCGGTCCACCCCCTACCGCTTGGAGGCCGCCTACCCCGACGGGAACACCTACGTCTACGAGGACCCCTACCGCTTCTGGCCCACGTTGGGCGACGTCGACCTTCACCTCATCGGGGAGGGTCGTCACCGCCACCTCTGGCGGGTCCTCGGCGCCCACGTGAAGACGCACGAGGGTGCCCGCGGCACGTCGTTCTCGGTCTGGGCGCCGAGCGCCCGGTCGGTGCGGGTGGTGGGCGACTTCAACCAGTGGGACGGCCGCTCCCATCCCATGCGGGTCATGGGCACGTCGGGCGTGTGGGAGCTCTTCATCCCGGGCCTGGGGGCCAAGGAGCTCTACAAGTTCGAGATCTACACGGGCGCCGGCCACCTCACCCTCAAAGCCGACCCCATGGCCTACCGGGCCCAGCACCCCTACGAGGGCACGGCCAGCATGGTCACCGAATCCGACCACCAGTGGGCCGACCAGGCCTGGATGTCCCGGCGGGACAGCATGGAGCATGTCCACTCGCCCGTGTCCGTCTACGAGGTGCACGTGGGCTCGTGGCGCCGCTCCAACGAGGACCGCCACTTCACCTACCGCGAGCTGGCCGAGGTGCTGCCCGACTACGCGGTCGAGATGGGCTTCACCCACGTGGAGTTCATGCCGGTCGCCGAGCACCCCTACGAGCCGTCGTGGGGGTACCAGGTCACGTCCTACTACGCCCCCACGGCCCGCTTCGGGACACCCGACGATTTCCGCCACCTGGTCGACGCCCTGCACCAGAAGGGCATCGGCGTGCTCATCGACTGGGTGCCGGCCCACTTCCCGGCCGACGAGTGGGCCCTGGCCCGCTTCGACGGGACCGCGCTCTACGAGCACGCCGACCCCCGCCTGGGCGCCCACCCCGACTGGGGCACGCTCGTGTTCAACTTCGGGCGTCACGAGGTGCGCAACTTCCTCATCGCCAACGCCCTGTTCTGGATGGAGGAGTTCCACGTCGACGGACTCCGCGTGGACGCGGTGGCCTCGATGCTGTACCTGGACTACTCCCGAAAGGAGGGGGAGTGGATCCCCAACCAGTTCGGCGGGCGGGAGAACCTGGAGGCGGTGGCCTTCCTCAAGGAGCTCAACGAGCAGGTCTACGGCGCCCACCCCGGCGTCATGTTGGTGGCCGAGGAGTCCACCGCCTGGCCGGCCGTGTCCCGGCCCACCTACCTGGGCGGGCTCGGGTTCGGCTTCAAGTGGAACATGGGCTGGATGCACGACACCCTGCAGTACTTCTCCAAGGACGCGGTCTACCGCCGCTTCCACCACCACGACCTCACCTTCGGGCTGCTCTACGCCTTCAGCGAGAACTTCGTGCTGCCCCTCAGCCACGACGAGGTGGTCCACGGCAAGGGCGCCCTGGTGTCCAAGATGCCGGGCGACAAGTGGCAGCGCCTGGCCAACCTCCGCGCCCTGTTCGCGTGGATGTGGGCCCACCCCGGCAAGCAGCTGCTGTTCATGGGCGGCGAGCTGGCCCAGGAGCGGGAGTGGTCCCACGAGCGCGGCCTCGACTGGCACCTGCTCGACGACCCCGGCCACCGGGGCGTGCAGGACCTGGTCCGCTCCTTGAACCGCCTCTCTGCCGAGCGGCCCGAGCTGTGGCAGCGCGACGACGTGCCCGAGGGCTTCCGCTGGGTCGACGCCAGCGACGTCGAGAACAACGTGCTGTCGTTCCTCCGGCTGGCGCCGGAGGGCGGGGCACTGGCCTGCGTGGCCAACCTGTCGCCCGTGGTCCGCCACGGCTACCGCTTCGGGCTCCCGTCCGGCGGGGTGTGGCGGGAGGTCCTCAACACCGACGCCC
>JBOGHQ010000008.1:0-3767 GCA_050744785.1 Acidimicrobiales bacterium
CGGCCAGCCCGGCCGGCAGGGACAGCCCGAGCCGGCGGCGCAGGAGCAGCAGCAGGGCCACCGCGCCGGCCGTCATGGCCGCGGAGTGGGCCAGGCCCAGGGCCACCACCACGTCCTCGCCGGAGGCGGCACTGACGGCGGCCACCATCAGGGCCGCTCCCCCGCCCGCCACGCCCAGGCCGACAATGGCGGCCAGCCGGGCCTGGCCGGCTGCGGTGGCGGCCCGGACCAGCAGCTGGAAGGCGGCGTAGCCGCCCAGCCCCGCCGCGTAGGCGGCCAGGACCCGTGCCACCAGCGAGGCGTCGCGCTGGTCGAGGGCGCCGAGGCGCACCAGGTCGAGGGCGGGCCAGGCCAGGGCGGCGAGCAGGGCGGCGGCAGGCAGGACCAGCAGCAGGGTGCGGGAGAGGCCGGCGGCCAGGTCCCCGCCGAAGCGGTCCCACCGCCCCGCTGCGGCCGAGGACGACAGCACGGGGTGGAGGGCGGTGAGGATGGGATGGGCGGCCAGGGCGAAGGGCAGCAGGAAGAAGGTGAAGGCGATCTGGTACGCCACCACGCCGCCCTCGACCCGGTTGGACAGCACGAGGGTGACGGCGATCAGGACCTGGACGGCGGCCAACAGCACCGCACCCCACGCCCCGGCCCGCACCACCGCGGCCAGGGCGGGGTGGCGCAGGTCCAGGCGGGGGCGCAGGCGCACGCCGGCCCGACCCAGGGCCACCACGGGCACGGCGGCCATGGCCAGGACCCCGGCGGTGGTGCCGGCGGCCAGCACCAGCTTGGGCCCGAGCCCCAGGTCGAGCCCCCGCTCCGAGCGGAGGGTGATGGCGGCGAAGGTCACCATGGTGGCGGTGACGACGAGGTTGTTGGCCACCGGGGCGAAGGCGGCTGCCGCGAACCGGCGCCGGGCATTGAGGAGGGCGGTGGCCACCGCCCCCACCGCGTAGAGCAGCAACTGGGGCAGGAAGAACCACAGGAAGAAGGCCCCCAGCCGCACCTGCTGGTCCCGAACGGCCGGGTCGTCCACGCCGGCGGTGAGGAGGCGCATGACGCCATGCCCGGCCAGTGCCATGGCCAGGGCCAACGCCCCGAGAGCGGCCAGGCTCAGGCCCAGGAGGGTGCCGGCCAGGCGCTCCGCCTCGGACGGCTGGCCCCGGTCGAGCAGGGCCACGAAGGCGGGGACGAGGGGCGCCGACAGCAGCCCGGCGGCCAGCAGCTCGAAGGTGACCGTCGACACCAGGTTGGCGGTGTGGAAGGTGTTGCCGAGATAGGTGGCACCGAGGGCGGCGCCCATGGCCAGCACCCGGACGAAGCCGGTGACCCGGGACAGGGCGTTCCACGCCGAGATGGCGATGGCGTCCCGGCCGCTACCGGGGTGGTCCCGCCCGTCGGCGGGAGCGGTCGTGACCGGCACCGCGAGCGGCGGTCCGTGGACGGGGTCGTCGGTCGCGGTGGCGCCGGTGAGGCCGGCCACGCTCATTGCTCTCCGCTCGAAGGGCCGCTCGGGCCCCGCTCGCCCCGCGGGCTCGCTCACGCCGCCGTCTCGGGCACCAGCCGGGCCGCCCCGGGGCCCACACCGTAATGCCCCACCTTGGACGAGCCCAGGTCGCGCAGGGCGTAGATCGCCGCGAAGCGTCCCCGGAAGTCCTCCAAGTTGTCCACCGTGGAGAGCAGAGGCGACACCTGGCCCTCGCCCCGGAGGCCACCCACGAACAGGGCCCGTTGCCCTTGCGTGTCGCCCTGCGGTGCCCGGCCCGCCTCCACGGCCAGGACCCGAGCCCGGGCCGCCAGCGCCAGCTGCGAGGCGAACGGCGTGGCCAGCACGTCGTTCGGGACATCGGCCTCGCCGTCGGACATCACCACGAAGCGGGTCCCCTCCGCCGGCACCGCGGCCAGGTCGCCGGTGCCCCCCTCGGGCGCCTCGAACTCGACGAAGGCGGCGTCGCGCAGCTGGGGCAGCAGGCCCGCAGCCGGCTGGCCGGCCAGCTCGGCGGCCAGGATGTTGACGAGGGATCGGCGCACGGCGTCGCCGCTGCGCGGGGCGATCCCCAGGATGCCGGCCAGGGCGGTGGCGTCCTCCGGCTTCTCCAGCCTGAGCTTGGAGGTGAACCACACCGTCCCCTGCACCCCGGCCTTGGCCGCCGTCAGGGACCGGCGCAGCTCGTCGACCGGCTCCCGGTCGATCCCCTGCACGCCGAGCAGGAGGATCGGGACACCTTCGAGCCGGCCCGCCACCGCCTCGTCCCGGGCCTGCTCGGAGAAGGCCCCCCAGCGGTCCACCTCGGCCCGCAGCTGCTCGTTCTCGGTGTCGGTCGTGTCGAGGCGTTCCTCCACGCCCTGCAGGCGCGTCTCGAGGAAGTGGACCGTCGCCCGGTCCACGACGGTGGCGCCCACGGCGATCCCGATGCCCAGGGCGAGGAAGACGGCCGTCAGCGAGACGAGGTGGAAGCGGAAGTTGATCATTGGTCAGTGCGTGACCGAGCGCCACGCCTCCCGTACGAGGAGCCAGAAGCTCTCGAGGAACACACGGGGGAACACGGCCACGACGACCACGACGAAGCACAGCATGGCGGCCAGCAGGAAGAACACCAGGTCGCGCTTGCGGATTCGGCTCTCGTAGAGCTTGCTCACGCCCTTGGCGTCCACCAGCAGCTGGCCCACCTTGAGGCGCGTGAGGAAGGTGGACGCCATGCCGGCCCGGCCCTTGTCGAGGAAGTCCACCATCGAGACGTGGGTCCCCACCGCCACGATCAGCTCGGCGCCCTTCTCGAAGGCGAGCAGCATGGCGGCGTCCTCGCTGGTGCCGGTGGGCGCGTAGGTGACGAAGGGCAGGCCCAAGGCCTCCAGCCGGGCCGCCCCCGGCGCGTGGCCGCCCCGGTAGGAGTGCACCACCAGCTCGGCGCCCGAGCGGAGGGCCGAGTCCGACACCGAGTCGAAGTCGCCGAGGATCACGTCCGGCCGCAGCCCCGCCTCCAGCACGGCGTCGGCCCCGCCGTCGACCCCGATGAGGACGGGCTTGATCTCCCGCACGTAGCTGCGCAGGTGGGCCAGGTCCTCCCGGTAGTCGATGCCTCGCACCACCATCAGCACGTGGCGGCCCCGCATGCGGACCTTGAGCTCGGGCAGGGGCGGCGGCTCCAGCACCAGGTCGTGCTCGTGTCGGAGGAACTCCAAGGTGTTGGCCGCGAACTGCTGGAGGGCGGTGCCCATGGCCTCCTTGGCGGCGTCGTAGCCCCGCTGCAGCGACACCAGGTCCTGGCGCACGCCCTTGCCCACGATGGCGCTGTCCACCCACACCTCGGCCCCCTCGATGCGGACGGTCTGGCCGTCGGCGATCAGGTCCATCACCTGGCTGCCCACGCCGTCCACCAGGGGGATGCCGGCCGCGGCGATGGCCAGGGGCCCGCCGTTCGGGTAGCGCCCCGACAACGAAATGGCGGCGTTGACGACGGCAGCCGGGCCGGTGCGCACCAGGGCCTCGGCCGCCACCCGGTCGAGGTCCTCGTGGTCGATCACGGCGATGTCGCCAGGCTGGAGCCGCTTGGTGAGGTCCTTGGTGCGGCGGTCGACCCGGGCCGGGCCCACCGGCGCCTCGGGCATCACGGCGCGCCGGGCCATCACCGCCCCCGGTCCCGGGCCGCCACCGCCAGCAGCTCCTCGGCGTGGTCCCGAGCCGCCGCGCTCTGCGGCTGGCCCGACAGCATGCGGGACAGCTCCACCACCCGGTCGTCGCCGTGGACCACCTCGGCCTCGGCCTCGGCCCGCCCGCC
>JBOGHQ010000009.1:0-4090 GCA_050744785.1 Acidimicrobiales bacterium
CCCGAGGAGCAGGGCGGCGGCGGCGGCGGCGAGGGGCGCCGAGAAGCTGGTGCCGGAGCGGAAGGTGGTGCCCCCGGCGGGGGCCAGGACGTGCATGTCACGGGCCGGCTCGCCGTCACCGCTGCCCCCCGGCGCCACCAGGTCCACCCACTCGCCCGCGCTGGAGTAGCGGGCCCGAGCGCCGTCGGTGCCGGTGGCGCCCACCGCCAGCACCCCCTCGAGGGCGGCGGGGTACATGGTGGGGTTGCCGCTCAGTGCCGCGTCGCCCGCCGCCGCCACGACCAGGCTGCCCCGCCCCCGGGCGTAGGCCACCGCGGCGGCCTCGTTGGCGTCCGGGGTCGGGTAGCCGGAGCTGACGTTGATGATGCGGGCCCCGCTGTCGGCCGCCCGCCGGATGCCGGCGACGGTGGCGCTGCGGACCGGCTGAACGTCGCCGTCCTTGATCATCATCACCCTGGTGTCCCAGCCCAGGGCGGCCAGCCCGCCGCCGTTGCCGGTGCGAGCGGCAACCACGCCGGCCACGGCCGTGCCGTGCCCGGAAGGGTCGGTGGCGCCGGCCGGTAGGGCGGCGTTGTGGACGGCGTCGAAGCCGGGCACCAGCTGGCCGGCCAGATCGGGGTGGGTTCCGTCCACGCCGGAGTCCACGACGGCGACCACCACACTGGCCGAGCCGTGGGTCCGGTCCCACGCTGCGGGCGCCCGGACGGCGGGCAGGGCCCACTGCGAGGAGTAGCCGGGGTCGTTGGGCACCTCCTGGCGCCGGCCGAGGCAGTCGGGACTGACGACGGCATCCAGCCCGGCGCCGGCCAGAGCACCCTGGGCGGCAGCGCGGTCGCCCACGAAGCCCAGCACCCCCGGCCCCCGAGCGCGGACCCGATCCAGGCCGGCCCGGCGCAACACCCCTCGGGCGAGGTCCTCGGCACCGGGGTCGACGGTGGTGAACAGGTGGGCCGGGCCGAAGCCCAGCGGCGGGCCGCACGGCGGTACCTCGTTCGGCGCCGGTGCGCCCTCCCCCGGCGCAGGGGGCACGAGGCCGGCCGTCAGGGCGACCGCCGCCGCGGCGCTCCACCGACCGAACCGCAGGACCTGCATTGGAACGACGTGCGCGGCCGCGACACCTTCGCCGTTGTGCTGGCGTCCTCGTCGGCCTCCTGCCGCCCGAGTCGTTCTGCGGCGGTCCCTCAGGCCGACATCCCCACGATGGGCCGGTTGAGGGTGGTGCCGCCCGTGCTGCCGAAGAAGGCGGCGTCACCGAAGGCGAAGATGCCGCCGTCCGAGGCGACCAGCCAGTAGCCCCTGCCGCTGGGCGTGGCCGCCATGCCCACCATGGGCTGGTTGAGGCGGATGGCGCCGGTGCTGCCCTGGAAGCCGGCCGCGCCGAAGGCGAACACGCCGCCGTCGCGGGCGACCAGCCAGTACCCGCCGCCCGGCCCCGCGGCCATGCCGACGATGGGCTGGTTGAGCCGCGTCGCCCCGGTGGACCCGGCGAACACGGCGTCGCCGAAGGCGAAGATGCCGCCGTCGGCCGCCACCAGGTAGTAGCCGTTGCCGGTGGGCGTGGACGCCATGCCCACGATGGGCTGGTTGAGCCGGAGCGCGCCGGTGGAGCCGTAGAACTGGGCGTCACCGAAGGCGAAGATGCCGCCGTCGGAGGCGACCAGCCAGTACCCGTTGCCGCTGGGCGTGGCCGCCATGCCGACCACCGGGCGGGCCAGACGGAGCCCGCCCATGGAGCCGAGGAAGCGGGCGTCGCCGAAGGCGAAGAGGCCGCCGTCGGAGGCGGCCATCCAGTACCCGGCGTTGGTGGGCGTCTCCGCCATGGCGACGATGGGCTGGTTCAGCCGGGTGGCGCCCATGGAACCGAGGAACCGGGAGGAGCCGAAGGCGAACACACCGCCGTCGGACGCCACCAGCCGGTACCCGGTGGCCTGGCTGTCGGGGGCCGAGCGGTCGGTGATGAAGATGTCGGGGGCGGCGTTGGTGTCGCCCACCACCAGGTTGGTGGCCTCCGAGGTGTAGACGGTGTACCGGGCGTCGTCGCTGAGGTTCGGGAAGAAGCTGCCCAGGTTGGCCTGCCCGCCGCCGAGGCCGACGCTGACCCGCGTCGTGGTGCTGGCCACCCGGTCGTGGTGGAACACGTCGCTCACGCCATTGGTGTCGCCGGGCACCAGGTTGGTGGCGGAGGAGTCGAAAGCGATGACGCGGCCGTCGAAGCTGAGGGAGGGGAACGAGCTGGCGCCCCCGGTGGCCTGCGCCCCCCCGGTGCCAACGCTGATCCGGGTGGTGGTGGCCGCGGTGCGGTCGTGGAGGAACACGTCGCTCACGCCGTTGGTGTCGCCCGCCACCATGTTGGTGGCCTCCGACCCAAAGGCCACGTAGCGGCCGTCGCCGCTGATGGCCGAGGGGTTGCTGGCCCCGCTGGCCTGCGTGCCGCCGGTGGCCACGCTGACCCGGGTGGTGGTGGTGGTCTGGCGGTCGTGGGCGAAGATGTCGAGCTCAGCATTGGTGTCGCCGGCGGGCACGCCGGTGGCCAGGTAGGTGGCGGCCGACGTGAAGGCCACCACCCGCCCGTCCCGGCTGATGACGGGCAGCGTGCTGGCTCCCGCCCCGGCACACGGGTTCCCCGCGCAACCCTGCCCGCCGCCGGTGACCACGCTGACCCGGCTGGTGGTGGTGGTCTGGCGGTCGTGGACGAAGATGTCGGCGGCGCCGTTCGTGTCGCCGGCTGGCACGCCGGAGGCCAGGTAGGTGGCGGCCGACTGGAAGGCCACCAAGCGGCCGTCGCCGCTGATGGACGGCGCCTGGCTGGCGCCGGCGCCGGCGCACGCGGGCGGGCTACCGGCGGGCGTGCAGCCTTGGGCCCCGCCGTTGACCACGCTCACCCGAGTGGTGGAGCCCGTTCCGAGCTCGTGCACGAACACGTCGGCCTGGCCGTTGGTGTCGCCGCTGACCAGGTTCGTGGCCGTGGAGCTGAAGGCCACGAACCGGCCGTCGGCGCTGATGCTCGGCTGGCTGGAGTTGTTGTTCCCCTCGAAACCGTTGGTGGAGACGCTGACCCGCTTGGTGGTGCCGGCGCTGCGGTCCCGCACGAAGACGTCGAGGACGGTGTTGAGGTCGTTGGCCACCAGGTTGGTGGCGGAGGAGGTGAAGGCCACGTACCGGCCGTCGGCCGAGACCGACGGCTGGGTGGTGAGAAAGCCGCCGACGGTGGCCGCGCCGCTGGAGCTCACGCTCACGATCGAAGTGACCACGGCCGCGCTGGCGGGCGGGGTGACCACGCTGAGCGGCGCCAGTAGAGCCGTGCCGACCAAAGCGACCCTGGCGACGACGGTGCGGCGCGGCGACTGCGCTGTCGAGCTCATGTGGTCCCCCTCGTACGCGAAGTTCCGGGCAGCCCCCGCAGGCCGCGAAGGGCCGGATGTTAGCGGGGCATCCGCCGCCGTGCTTGGAAACTATTTCGTCCCTACACCTATTGGAGCTTGACAGAGTTGGTTGTAAGCTTGGCGGTGCCGGGTGCGCCGGGGTGGTGGTCGTGCTGTCAGCAGCACACCCGCCGAGACTGACTGACAGAAAGGGACAACCATGACCCAGCAGAAGAAGCGGGTGTTGTTCACCGCGGGGCTGGCGGGGGTCGTCGTGCCGCTGATCGTGGCGTCGTTCGCCTACGCATGCACGTCGCTGGCCACGCTCTCGGTGACGCCGGCCGAAGCCACCTCCGGTGCCACCGTCGCCGGTGTGGGCAAGAACTTCATCCCGCATGGCGCGGATCGCCCGTCCACCGAGCCGGTGGTCGTGCGCTTCAACAGCCGGACGGGTACGCCGCTGTGGTCCGGCCGGCCCGACGCCAGCGGGAACATCTCGTTCTCCTTCACGGTGCCCGACGTGGCTCCTGGGCAGCACACGATCATCGCCACGCAGAACGACGCCAACGGCAACCCCGCTTCGGGCACGCCGGCCCGGGTCGCCTTCACCGTGACCCCGTCGGCCGTCCAGGAGCTGCCCATCGCCGTCGCTCCGGCCGAGGAGCCCGCCGCCGTTGAGCCGGCGCCGGCGGCTGCCCCGGCCCAGACGGCCACGCCGGCCCCGGCCC
>JBOGHQ010000010.1:0-12826 GCA_050744785.1 Acidimicrobiales bacterium
ACGACGAGTTCGCGGTGATGAAGCTGCACTGCGAGCAGGGCGCTGCGTTGCTCGAGGCCTCCGTTGCTCTGCGCTCCGTCGCACCACTCGTCCGCGCCCATCATGAACGGCCCGACGGACGCGGGTATCCCGATGGGCTCTCGGGTGAGGCAGTGACCATCGACATGGCGATCGTGAGCGCCTGTGACGCATGGGATGCCATGACGAACGATCGCCAGTACCGCGAGGGCATGGCCCCGGAGCGGGCGAGGGAGATCCTGCGCTCGGGGGCGGGAGCGCAGTGGCGTGCCGATGTCATCGCCCACCTCCTCGATGAAATCGGCTCCGCCCCTTCCAGCGGAACATTCGCCGATGTCGGGAAGCGGTCCTCGGGGGCGGCCGCGGGCCCGGTCTGCGCCGACACCCTGCCGGCTCTCGTCCCGTCCGCGCCCTGAGCCAGGGCCGTCACGGAAGCCACGACGTCGAGGGGTCGCGGCTGTCGGTCGAGCCCACCGCCCCGACGGTGTCCATGAGGAGCTGGCCTGCGCCGAGGTCACGGTCACCCCTCACGGGCGGCGGCGGGTGGCCGTCAGGATGCCGAGGTTGGCCACGACGAACGGGACGCCATAGGTGGCCCCCGCCTTCACCCACGTGGCCGTCGTGGCGTCACCGGCGAGCACGACGTCGAGCTGGTTTATGGCGAAGAGCACCGTTCCCACCAGGAGTGCGATCGGGATCGTGGCGCGCAGGTGGGGGCGGTGGACGACGACGCCGCACGCTTCCGCCCATGTCGCCCAGGTAGGGCCCGGGCCGCCCGGGCTTGAGGCGGGACCAACCACGCCACCATGTTGACGCGCGCTGCCGCGTGCGCGCCGTCCCGGCCGGGAGGCCTCGAACACACCCATTCGATCGGGAACCCGCCGCAAACGCGATGGCATTCCGCCGGGCGCTCGAATCGAACGGGCGCGTGGCCCGGGCGCCTCCGCGCACGGTGCGATCTTCGACAGAGATGCCTCGCCTCCGCGGTGAGTCGGGTTCCGGGCGATGAAGGTCCATCTGGCCGGGTCTCGCGACACCACCGGCGCTCCAGCCGGACCGGGCGACGGTCACTTGGGGAACGCCGCGTCGAGCCACACCTGCGGAACCCGGAATCTGTGCAACCAGCGGCTGGTTCCCGTCTGGATGACCGACGGGCACGAGTTCGAGCACCACGGCCGACACGCCACCCCGGTGGAGCGCAACCACCACGTCGCGCCCTCGGCCGTGCGCCGGGCGAGCGCCAAGGCGCCGGTGACGTTCACCGGTGCCGGCGGCGACGAGCTGGCCGTTCGGCTCGACCTGCCGGAGGGCGAGCCGGCCGGGTACGCGTTGTTCGCCCACTGCTTCACGTGCTCCAAGGACAAGGCGGCGGCGGCGAGGATCAGCCGCAGCCTCGTCGCCCCGGGTTGCGGCGTGCTCCGGTTCGACTTCACCGGCCTCGGCGCGAGTAGTGGGGAGTTCGCCAACACCACCTTCTCCTCCAACGTCGAAGACGTGGTGCGCGCCGCGGTGATGCTCCGTGACCGCCACCGGGCTCCTGCGCTAGTGCATCGCCCCCTAACCGGCGAGATCCGCGTGACCACTGCGCTCGTGTGACCCCCCCGGAGAGTACGGGCGGGGTGAGCTCGGCCGGCCGGGTGCCGGCCGTCGGACGACCCACACGGCCAGTGCGACGACCTCGACGTCC
Source organism: Acidimicrobiales bacterium (assembly GCA_050744785.1). Classification (GTDB taxonomy): domain Bacteria; phylum Actinomycetota; class Acidimicrobiia; order Acidimicrobiales; genus JBOGHQ01. The sequence continues at coordinate 1,706 of JBOGHQ010000010.1, forward strand.
TCGACGAGCACCCACCATCGAAGCGGCTGGGCGGCGTACACGCCGAAGCAACCGCAGTTGTCCAGCGCCAGACCGCGGGCGAAGGCCTGAATACCGAGGCGGTCCATGCCGCGGCGACGAGGAGGGCGAGCACCGAGGCCGGTCGACGGCGACGTGCGTCTCGCGAGAGGAGCCCCACGCCGGCCAGCAGCTCACCGGCTGTGAGCGCACCCGCGATGGCGGCGGCGAGGACAGTACCGCCGACGCGATAGGTCTCGAGCACGTCGACGAACCCGGTCGGGTCGGCGACCTGCCCGCCAGCCATCGCGACCAGGAGGATGGCGAGCGCCCAACGGGCCAGGTGTGGGCGTGCGCCGGTGATCCGAGCGGCTGTCACGCAGTGGCCCTCGGCATGACGCTCGCGAGCAACGTCTCGAGGACCGGCGCAGAGCTGCGACACGGCCCGCACCACGGTGCCCGGAAGTCCACGATTGTCACCTGGCCTGCGGTGCGCCGGGTGCCGGGCGGGGTGGTGATCGACATCCGGTTCACCGCTTCCGGCCGGTGAGGCGCGAGAGGAGGCTCCGGCGGCCACTGGCGTCGTCGGCCTCGGTCCGCACGCCGTCGGCCTCGATCCGAACGCCGCGCCAGAACGCGATCCGGCCGCGAACCAAGGGCGCGGCACGATCGCTGGGCTCCGGGTACTCCCAGGCGGCGTTGCGGTTGATGTCCTCGTCGACGTCGTAGTAACTAGCGACCCCCTTCCATAGACACCTCGAGCGGTGGTCGGACCGGCGCAGGTGGTTACGGTCGATGGCGTCAGCGGGGAAGTACGTGTAACGGTCGACGACCTCGACGTCCTGGCTGTCGGCGATCACGGCTCCGTTCCACACGGCTCTCGGCACGAGTGGCCACCTTTCGTTCGCAGTCGGAACCCGACCAGCTCAGCGCGTCATTCCCGCCGCACCGAGATCCTGCGCCGGGAGGGCGTGGACGTACGCAGCGGTGCCAAGGTGGCCCGAGTGGAGGCGCTCGAGCGCGAGGGCGCGGCCCGGCTCCACCTGGAGAGAGGCGCGACGGTGCAGGCCGAGCGGCTGCTGGTGGCGGTCGGGCGGCGCGCCGATACCGACGGCCTGGGGCTCGATGCGGCCGGGGTGGCGTCGGACCGCGGCTTCATCGTCACCGACGACCACCTGGCCACCGCCGCGCCCGGCGTCTGGGCGGTGGGCGACGCGGCCGGCAAGCTCCAGTTCACCGCCGCCGACGAGATGGGGCGCATCGCCGCCGGCAACGCCCTCAGCCGCCGCCCGCCCCGGCGCTTCCACCCCGAGTGGATCCCGTCGGTGACCTTCACCGACCCCGAGGTGGCCCGGGTCGGGCTCACCGAGGCGGAGGGGGCCGAGCGGGGCGCTCGCGTGGCCTGGGTGCGCATGGCCGAGGTGGACCGGGCCGTGGAGGCCGGCGCCACCGACGGGCTCGTGAAGCTGGTGGCCGCGCCGCACCGGCTGTTGGGCCACACCGCTGGCGGGCGGCTGCTCGGGTGGACCGTGGTGGCGGCTCCGGGCGGCGAGATGATCGCCGAGGCGGCGCTGGCGCTGCGCACCAGGATGTTCACCGCCCGACTGGCCCAGACCGTCCACGCCTATCCCACGTGGTCGAGCGGGTGTGGCAGGCGGCGGCGCAGTTCTTCGTCGGCGTGGGCGGCCGGCGGGCCCGGCCGGCCGAGGGGCCCGCTCGCGGCTGAGACCCGCTGACGATGATGGCGTCTGCTAATGAAGGTCGCGCAGGGCGTCCTCCACGGCTCGGTGGAAGGTGGGGTAGGCGTAGATCATGTCGCCCAGCCGCTCGACGGGGACACGGGCGTGGACGGCCAGCGCCAGCATCCCGAGCACCTCACCGCCGGCCGGACCGACCGAGGTGGCCCCGACGAGCACGCCCTGCTCGGCGTCGGCCACCACCTTGACGAAACCCTCGTTGCCCGCCTTGTGGATCCACCCCCTCGCCGACGACGCGACATCGGCCCGGCCCACGTGCACGGCCAGGCCGGCCTGTCGCGCCTGCGCTTCCCCGAGACCGACCGAGCCCACCTCGGGATCGGTGAACGTGACGCGGGGCACGGCGTGGTAGGCAGCCGGGTGGTGGGCCTCGCCGAGGATGTCAGCAGCGGCGATGCCGGCCTGGTACATCGCCACGTGGGTGAACGCCCCCTTGCCGGTCACGTCGCCCACCGCCCACACGCCCGGTGCCACCCGCAGGTGCTCGTCGACGGGAACGGCACGGGCGTCGGCCGGGACGCCGACGGCGTCGAGGCCAACGGCGGCGGCATCGAGCCGGCGTCCTGTCGCCACCAGGACCCGCTCGCCCGTCACCACGCGCCCGTTGGCAAGGGTGAGCGCGTAGCGACGACCCTCCCGATCCACGCGCTCGGCCCCCACGCCGACGTGCACGTCGATGCCCTCGCGTCGCAGAACGTCGCCCACGACGTCCCCCGACTCGGGCTCCTCGCCCGGCAGGAGCCGGTCGAGGGCCTCGACGATGGTGGTGCGCACCCCGAAACGGGCGAAGCCCTGGGCCAGCTCGACGCCCACGGCCCCACCGCCGAGCACGACCAGCGACGAGGGCGCCTCCTTGGCCTCGAGCGCCTCCCGGTTGGTCCAGTAGGGGATCTCCGCCAGGCCCGGGACCTCGGGGATGGCGGTGCGGGTGCCAGTGGCCACGACGATGGCCCGCCCGGCCACGACCTCGACATCACCGGCTCTGACCCGCCCGGGGGCGACGATGCGGCCCTGGGCCCGGATGAAGCGCCCGCCCTTTCCCTCGAATCGCTCCACGGCGACGCGGTCATCCCAGTCGTCGGTCGCCTCGTCGCGGATGCGCCGGGCCACCGGAGCCCAGTCGGGGTCCACCGACGAGTCGCCGGCCATGCCCGGGACGCGGCGTGCCTCGGCCAGCAGGTTGGCGGCGCGAAGTGCCATCTTCGACGGCACACACCCCCAGTACGGGCACTCGCCGCCGACCAACTGGCGCTCGACCCCCACCACGTCGAGGCCGGCCTGGGCGAGGCGCCCGGCCACCTCCTCGCCGCCGGGTCCCATGCCGACGACGACCACGTCCGCTCGTTCGCTCATGGCCGCGGGAACCCGCTCGCCGTGCTCCGTCTTCCCTGTCATCGCGCGGAATGGACGGGGACGACGCCCGGTTCCCCCAGCGACAAGGAGGTCGCGTGTTCCGACGCCCAGACACATCGACGAAACCGCAGGATCGACGTCCGGCCGAAATCGAGGTGGTCGACGACTCCAACTTCGAACGGCTGACCTCGGGCCGCCCTACCGTCGTGGACCTGTGGGCGCCGTGGTGCGGCCCGTGCCACAGCTTCAGGCCCATCTTCGAGGCGGTGGCGGCCACCTGGGGGCGCACGGTGCGCTTCGGCAGCTGCAACGTCGACGACAGCCCGAACACCGCCATGCTGCTGCAGGTGCGCTCGATTCCCACCGTCGTCGCCTTCGGGGCCGACGGCAGCGAGGTCGACCGCCTGGTGGGCGTTCCGTCCCGGGTCGCATTCGAAGCGTTCGTGACCCGCCTGGTGGCGCTCAGTGGAGAGGACGCCTGACCGAGCGCTGTGCCCGTGTGAACCGGAACGTGAACGCGCCCTGAGCTCAGTGGACGGATCGCAGCGCGAACCAAGCGGCGGTGACGGTCGCGGCCCCGATCACGAGGAGTCGTAGTTCGCGGTCCCGGCGGACCACCACGAGGGCGAGGGCCAGCAGGATGGACGCCACCACCCCCTGGACCAGCACGCCGGCGTCGGTGCGGGGAAGGAGCAGCTCCCTCACCGAAAGGCGCCCACGCAGCCCACGGCTGCCCTCACGCCGGCGCCCCGGCCTCGCCCGCCTCCCCCTCGTCGGCCAGCTGCTCCCCGAACGCCCGAAGGCGCTCCAGGCTTTGGCTGTCGACGTGGCGGCCCCGCCGGGCCAGGGTGTCCTTGATCGCCCGGTAGGTCTCGGCCTCGAGCCCGCACCGTCGGCAGTGCTCGAGGTGGCGCCGGACCCGCCGGGCGGTCAGGTCGTCGACGTGGCCGTCGAGGTAGCTCTGGAGCAACTGGGCCACCTCGGCGCACGTGGCCTCCTGCCCGCCGCGGCGTCGCCGCATCCACGCCCTCACGCCTTCCTCCTCCCCGGGGCCAGCCCGGCGGCGGCCAGGCGGGCCCTGATGCGCGTCCTCGCCCGGTGCAGGCGGCTCATGACGGTGCCCATGGGCACGCCGATGGCCTCGGCCGCCTCGGCATAGGTAAGCCCGTCGATGTCGACCAGCTCCACCACCTGCCGGAAGCGGTCGGGCAGGGCGTCGAGGGCGTCGACGACCACGGCGTCGAACTCGGCCCCCACCACCGTCGCTTCGGGCGAGCGGGTGGCCTGGGAGCCGTCGTCGAAGCGGTCGACAGCGGCGTCGGGGTCGTCGAGCAGCTCGGGGCGCCGGCGGCGGGTGCGGTTCATCTGGGTGTGGCGCATGATCGTCAACAGCCACGCCCGGGCATGGCGCCCGTCGAAGGAGTCGATCGAGCGGTAGGCCCGCAGCAGGGTGTCCTGGACCAGGTCCTCGGCGTCGGCCGGGCGGGGCACGAGGGTGCGCGCCACCCGCAACAACACGTCGATCTCGGGCACGACGTGCTGGGCGAACGCCTGGCGGTGGCGCTTCTGGTCGGAAGCCGCGGATTCCGCCATGGCCGGGAAACCCGCCCGGCTCCGGGCCCATTCCCAGGAATGTGGCGCCGGGGTCAACGGGTCCCCCGAGCGTGGGATGAACACGATGCCGGCGGAGCGACGTGGGCGGTCAGTGCCACGTGGCCCAGTCGGCACCGGCGGCGATGCCGGCGGCGAACACGACGAAGGGCGCCACGCTGGCCGTCACGATCAAACGCCGCTGTCGGAACCCCAGCCGGTGCAGGGCCACGCGCAATCCCAGGGCGGCCGCGGCCACCGCCAGCCACCACACGACGCGCCAGGCCGCAGGCCAGGCGAGGGGAACGACGTAGCGGGCCCGGCCCGGCGCCGGAGAGTTGGCGGCCGTGCCGCCGACCACCTCCAACACGATGGCCGACACCACCAGCGTGGCGCACCCGAGGGCGGCCCACCCGAGACGAGCCGCCGTCCGGTCTCGCTGGGGGCCGCCGCTCACACGAGAGTAGAACACGACGTCGGGGGTGCCTCATTCCACCACGGCTCCAAGGTCCCCGACGGGCGACGGGAGCCCACGGCCGCCTTCACGTCTGCCGACATTCACGGGAAGGGCGCGGGGCCGGGGCGGGTTCCCACGGCATGCCCCGTTCCCACCTGCGTCAAGGGTCGAGGAGCCACGCATGACGCGACTCGGCGTCCTCATGGCCGCCATCGCCCTCCTCGCCGCCGCGTGCGGCGGCGACAGCGACCCCCCGGACGCGGCCGGCGGCGGCGGTCCCGGCGTATCGTCCACCACGTCGGCAGGTGCCGCCCCCACGCCGGCCCCCGCTGCGGCGACGCTGGAGCTGAGCGCCGAGAACATCGCGTTCTCGGTGTCGACCCTGGCCGCCGAAGCGGGCAGGGTCACCATCAGCTTCGACAACCTGGACGAGGGAACGCCCCACAACCTCCATGTCACCGGCGACGGCGTCGACGAGAGGACCGACATCGAGCCCGGCCCGGTGACCCAGCGCCTGGCACTCACGCTGGCCCCCGGCACCTACCGCTACGTGTGCGACGTCCATCCCCAGCAGATGACCGGCGAGCTCACCGTCGAGTGAACGCTGCCACTGCTGCTGCGTGGGCGACGTCGCCACGTCACGGGAATGCGGGGCGGGGCCGGCGGGTTCCCGGTGCCTCAGACACCTTTGGGAAGGGGATTCCAGTGGGAACAGCGGGAACGCCGGGGCGGGGGCTGGACCGTCGCCAGTTCCTCGGGTGGACGGCGAAGAGGGGAGTCGGCCTGGCCGTGATCGGTGGGGCGGTGCCCACGCTGCTGGCCGCCTGCGGCAGCGACGACGACCCGGCGGTGACCGGCTCTGACGGGAACGGCGGCAGCGCCACCTCCACCTCGGCGGCGGAGGCCGAGGAGCAGGCTCGCGCCGTGGTGGGCGACGTGGTGGACTTCTCCCTCTCCCCCGACGGGTGGGAGGGGGCGTTCGGCTTCGTCACCATGGCCCTGCACAAGGGCGCCTTCGACGGCAACGACGTCCACTTCGTGCGCACCGATGCCTCCGACGCCGACTTCGCCAAGTCCGAGAAGCTGGTCTTCGTCCCCAAGCTGGCCGGGCTCGACGCCCCCGGTCTGTCCGGAGCGGCTTATGTGTTCGACAACGGGGCGTCGGCCCAGCCCGTGGTGTTCTCCTCCGAGCCGGGCCGCGACGACTACACGCCGGCGTGGACGCTGCACCGGGTGCGCTGGAGCGGGACTCCGCGCCTGCTCGCTTCGGTGGCTGACATCGACGACGCCCAGCGGGCGGGGGCGGTGGCGGTGGAACGCACCGGCACCGTCGTCAACTACGGGGTGGTGAAGTGGTCGACGGGCTCCATGGCCGTCGACTCCGAGAAGAAGGCCTACCTGGGCAAGGGCCAGCTGCTGGAGGAGCCCGATACCGGCGCCGGCCGGGTCACGTTCAAGCTCTCCCAGTGCTACCCCGGCAACCGCTACTTCGTGCTCGACCACTCCATGGCCCCCATGGCGGAGATGACGTCCACCACCTTCGCCCCCCGCCTTCACGACGGCCCCGCCAAGGCGGGCGCCACCGGGCGCACCAACGTGTTCATGAACGGCGTGGAGGGCCCGGGGCCCATGGGCTTCCAGCCCTCGGTGTTCGACTTCGCCGCCGGCGATGCGGCGTGGAGCCCGTACTGGGACCACTACGCCTACACCTGGAAGGAGTCGGCCAGCCCGGAGCTGGTGACCACCCAGGCCGAGCTGGTCGCGGCACGGGACGCGGGCCGGCTCGAGGAGTTCCCCGGGGTGCCCGACACCAAGGGCACGGTGTTCACGGTGAACTGCCCGGTGCCGGTGCTGGCGCCCAACGACTTCACTCCTTCCTGAGCTGTCGGCCGCTGGGCCCGTAGCGTGTCTCCGACGATGTCGCCGGCTCCTCGAGTTCCCGCCGTCGCCGGCTGCTGGCTGTCGAGCATCGCCTCCCGCCTGGCCCGCAGCCACATGCGCATCGTGGAACTGCTCGGCCGCCCGCTTTCCACCCAGGTCGCCGCCCTGCTGCTCGACGAGGCCGTCGACGGGGAGGTGCGCTTCCCCCAGAGGACGCTGGCGGCCATGCTGGTAGTCCACCGCCAGGCCCTGAACCGGGCCCTGCGGGCCTTGGCCGACGACGGAGCCGTCGAGTTGGGCTACGGCGTCATCTCGCGGCGCGACCCGCTCCTTCTGCTGGCCATGTCGGGGCGCTGACCGGCCCCTCCCCCGACGCCCCGAGCACGTTCGAGGCAAGGGTCGACGCCGGCGTGGGTAGGAACACCCCCCTGTCATCGACAGGGAGGAGGTAGGCATGGCCGAAGCACGCTCGCAAGTCGTGGGGGCCTCACCATGCGGTGGGTGGAGGAGGGCGACGGTCCCGCCGTGGTCTTCGTCCACGGCATCCCCACCGGGCCCGACCTGTGGCGCAAGGTCCTGCCCAAGGTGGACGGCGCCCGCAAGCTGGCCTGGGAGATGGTGGGCTACGCCGGGTCGACGCCGGTGGCCGCCGCCCACCAACCGGTCGCCTCCGCACCACCCAAGGGCGGGAGCCCGAGGGGCGTCGTTGGGGACCGACCTGGGGGCGGGCGGTGTGGCGGGCGGGCCGCGAGGCTGCTTCGACTACGAAGTCGGTCAGCTACCCGTGCTGCCGAGCCTCGTCGTGCCCGGGCCGCCCATCGTGCTTCGATGTGCAGCAGGCCGCGCCCCGGGAGTGGCGACGGCCGGCGCCGATCACTGCGGCAGCCGCCACGACGGACCCGGCGAGGATGACGAGGGGGTTGCCGAGGATGGCTCCCAGCGAACCGAGGGCGCCAGCGGCCAACAGGGCCGGGCCGGCGCAGCACAGGAGCATCAACGCCACGGCGCCGAAGCCCAGACCGGCCTGGGCGGCACCCCTGGTCGGCCTGTCAGCGGTAGTGGCTCTGTCGGGGGGCGGGGTCGCCGGTTGCGTCATGTCGTCGCTCCTCTCTCGGGGTCAGTGTGGGCCGGCCATCGCCTCGGCCTAGGGGAGCTGCTCGACTGTCGACCAGCCGGCACTGGCGGAGACCAGCGGGACGACGAGCCACTGGACGACGGCGAAGGTCAACGCCGCCGGAGCAACCAGCGAGGTCACGCTGGTGACGACCCGCCGGGACCGGGCCAGCCCCGCCGGGCAGCGCCGGCCTACCCGGAAGATGCGGACGGCGACCGCGGCGGCCAGGACTGCCACGCCGAGCGCCATCCCGCCGGCCCGCAGACCGGCCGCGGCTGTCGCACCGGCAACGGCTGCGGTGCCGGCGCCGCCGCACGACAGGCAGGCCCCGAGAACGGCAGGGACCAGGGCGGGGGCGGCGCCGACCGCTCCCGCCGCGACGCCAGGGCCGAAAAGACCGTCCCGCGCCCGTGGGCTCGGCGCGTCGCTCGCCTTCGGGCTCGCCGGCCACCAGCTCTTCCGGGCGTGCCGTCAAGGTCAGGCCGCGCAGCACGACAGCTTCTTCACGTCGCCCTTGAACGACTGGGCCGCCAGCTTGAGCGCCTCGCTCATCGTCAAGTACGGCGCCCAGGTGTCGGCCAGGTCGTCGACGGTGAGGCCGAACTTGATGGCGTAGGTGGCGGCCAGCATGAGCTCGCCGGCGCCGTCGGCCACGGCGTGGACCCCGAGCACCTTGCGCGTGGTGGCGTCGGCCACCAGCTTGAGCGCGCCGCGCGTGTCGCGGTTGGCCAGCGCCCGGGGCACGTTGTCCAGCTCGAGCACCCGGGTCTCCACCCGGTGGCCGGCGGCTTCGGCCTCGGTCTCGGTCATCCCCGCGCTGGCCAGGGCCGGGTCGGTGAAGATGACCGAGGGCAGGCCGGTGTAGTCCATGCGGCGGTGCTCGCCGGCGACGGCGTTGCCGGCGGCCAGGTTGCCCTGGGCGGCGGCCACGTAGACGTACTGGGGCGCGCCGGTGACGTCGCCGGCGGCGAAGACGCGGGGGTTGGAGGTGCGCAGCTCCTCGTCCACGACCACGAACCCGTCGCCGTCGACCTTGACGCCGGCGGCCTCCAGGTTCAGCGCCGCCACCCGGGGGGTCCGCCCGGCCGCCACCAGGACAGCGTCGGCCACCAGCCGCCGCCCCCCGGACGTGATCACGGTGACCTCGGCCCCGTGGCGCTCGACGGCGACGGCCCGCTCGCCCACCACCTCGATGCCCTCGTCAGCGAAGACCCGCTCCATCCAGGCGGCCAGCTCGGGCTCGGCCCGGGGCGCCAGACGGCCGACGAGGGTGACCTGCGAGCCGAGGCGGGCGAACAGCTGGCTCTGCTCCATGCCCACGAAGCCCCCGCCGACGGTCACCAGGCGCGCCGGCACCTCGGCCAGCTCCATGGCGGTGGTGGAGGTGAGGTACCCGGCCTCCACCAGCCCGGGCAGGTTGGGGACCCGGGGCTCGGCCCCGGTGGCGACCAGGTAGGCCCCGGCCCGCAGCGGCCGGCCGTCGACCTCCAGGGTCTCGCCGTCCACGAAGCGGCCCTCGCCGGCCAGGATCTCGAAGCCGTAGACGTCGGCCAGGTCGACGTACTTGGCCTGGCGCAGGCGCCCCACCAGCTCGTCCTTCTGGGCCACCAGCGCAGCCAGGTCCGTACTGCCGGCCTCGGTGGGCAGGCCGGCGAAGGGATGGCAGGCGGCGGTGTGGAAGGCGTCGGCCGCGGCCAGGAGGGTCTTGGACGGCACGCAGCCAACGTTGACGCAGGTGCCGCCGACGAGGGCCCGCTCCACCACCGCCACCCGGGCGTCGAGGTTGCGGGCACGGATGGCGGCGGCGATGGCGGCCCCGCCGGAACCCACGACGGCCAGGTCGTAGTCGTTCCGCCCGCCGGCGCTGACCGGGGGGGTGGACCGGGCCGGCTCGAATGAGCCGGGAGCGTGGATCTCGCCAGGGGTGTAGCCGGCCGCCTCGACGGCGGCGGCGAGAACGGATGGATCACCGTCGAAGGCGGCGGACGCCTCCCCGCGGCGGAAATCGGCTCGGGCCTCGGTGGCCCCCGCCCCCTCGAGGGCGGCCACCACGGTCGACTCGCAGTGCTCGCAGGTCATCCCCTCGACGGCGATTCGGACGGTCGGCATCAGGCGGTCTCCTGGTTGGGCGGGGTGGCGTCGATGCGGCGGCAGCAGGCGATCTGCGCCTCGTTGCGCTCGAGGAAGCGTTTTGCGGGGTCCAGGAGGGACCGCACCTGACGGTTGGCGAGGCGGTACAGCGTGCGTCGGCCCTGGACCCGGCTCTCCACGAAGCCGCACCACACCAGGCACCCGAGGTGCTCCGACACCCGGGCCTGGACCGCTCCCAGGCGGCGCACGATCTCGGCCTGGTGCAGCTCGCCCTCCTCCACCAGCAACTCGAGGATGCGCAGCCGCGTGGCGTCGCCCAGGGCCCGGAACAGCCGGGCCAGCAGCTCGGTGTCGGCCAGCGTGGTCGGTCCGGGCTCGACGATGGGGCGACCGGCAGGCATGGGCCTCCTTCTATCGGTCCGACCGTATCATACGATTAACCGTTTCATCGCGATCTCGACCCGGGTGACAGGGACGTTGGGTGCGGTCCCATGACGGTCGGTTGCGGACTGCTCATCGTCTCCCCTGCGGGGCATTGGCCCGGCACGACAGCGGCCCCCGCTCATGCCATAGTCCCCTCACGTGAGGGTAGGGTCGAAATCGTGGAGCCACGAACCGGAACCGCAACTGAGAACGATATGGAGCGGATGCTCGCGGTCGCGGGCCGGCCGCGACCGACACCTGCGGGTTCGGTTGTGTGAGCCGTACTTCACCGGGTCGGCACCGTTCGTAGGGCGAGGGATTGGCCAGGGCACAACTGCGGCCTCGACGACCACCTCACCGGCGAGCGTCACGGCGAGGTCATTCGGATCACCTGCTCCGCATGCAGCCTGGTGTGGGATCGTGACCCTTCGCCGCGCTGTCCCGGCTGCGCCAGCACC
>JBOGHQ010000011.1:0-4815 GCA_050744785.1 Acidimicrobiales bacterium
GGCCGCAACCGCGCCGGCCGGTCGCGCTGGCCGTGGCCGCCCTGGCCGTCCTCCTCCTGGCTGCCGCGCTGGTGTGGACGAAATCGAGCCGCGACGAACCCGGGCCGCGAGGGCCGGCCGCCCCGGCCGAGGAGACCGCCGCTCGGGACAACGGTGACGACGTGCCGTCCGATTGGGTCACCTACGCCGATCCGCGGGTCGGCTACCGCGTCGCCCACCCGCCCGGCTGGCAGGTGCGAACCCGGGACGGGACGCGCACCGACATCGTCGACCCGGGCACCGGCAGCTACCTGCGGCTGGACTGGACCGCCTCCCCCGGCCCATCACCGGAGGCGGCCTGGGAGAGCCTGTCCAGGAGCTTCGGGGCCCGCCACGCCGAGTACCGGGAGATCCGCATCGAACCCACCACGTTCAAGGACTTCGACGCCGCCGAGTGGGAGTACACCTATACGGACGGGGGCGCCCGCCTCCACGCCATCGACCTGGGGTTCGTCACCCGGGCCCACGGGTTCGCCCTCAACTTCCAGACCCACGAGGAACGCTGGGAGGATTCGCAGGACATCTTCGAGGCCTTCAAGGCATCGTTCCAGGTCCCCGGCTGATCCTGCCCCCGCCGCGCCAGGCTGTGGGCATGGATCCCTGGCTCGACCTCTTCGCCGACAACCTGCAGGTGCCCCGGCTCGACGCCACTGACGCGGAGGCCCTGCTCGACCTGGCCCGCGTCGTGGCCCACGGCACGGAACGCAAGAACGCCCCACTGGCCGCCTTCCTGGCCGGCCGGTGGGTGGCCGGGGCCGGCGGTGACCCGGCCGAGGCCCTGCGCCGGGCCGAGCGGCTCCTGCCCCCCGCTAACCCGGGAGGAAGCTGAGCCGCACGGTGCGGCGGGGGTTGTCCTCGTTGGGATCGACGAGGACGACGCTCTGCCAGTGGCCCAGGGCGGGGCGGCCGCCCAGCACCGGCACCGAGAGGGAGGGGCTCACCAGCACCGAAAGGAGGTGGTCGCCACCGTGGCCCGGCGACCCGTGCCGGTGGCGGTAGCGATCGTCTCGGGGCAGGAGCCGGCCCAGCAGCTCGGACAGGTCGTGCTCCGACCCGGACCCCGTCTCCATCAGGGCCAGGCCGGCGGTGGCGTGGGGGGCGAAGACGTGCAGCACGCCGTCGCCCTTGCCTGAGCAGAACCGGAGGACCTCGTCGGTGATGTCGGTGACCTGGCGGCCGCCGGTGTCGAGGCGGAGCTCGGTGGTGTCCACTCAGACCGGGGGCTCGGGGTCGTACTGGATGAAGCGGCGGACCTCCCGGGCCCGCTCCAGGCCGGAGAAGCGGCGCACCAGGTGAAGCGCCAGGTCGATGCCGGCCGACACACCGGCGGCGGTGACGACCTGGCCGTCGTCCACGAAACGGTCGTCGGGCCGGGGCTCGATGTTGGTGCCCAGCTGCACCAGGTGCTCGAACGACGACCAGTAGGTGGTGGCGGGGCGATCGTCCAGCACGCCGGCATCGGCCAGCACCAGGGCGCCCGTGCACACGCTGGTGAGCACGACACCGGCCTCGGCCGCGGAGCGCACCCGCTTGCGAACCGCGTCGTCGCCCAGAAGCGCCCGCACGCCGGGCCCGCCCGGCCACAGCATCAGGTCGTAGCTGGGTGCGGTGTCCCAGGTGTGGTCGGCCAGCGCCCGTGCGCCCCGTGCGCACCGGATCGGCTCGGTTGTGCCCGCCACCGTGAAGACCTGCACCTCGTCGCTGGGCCAGCCACCGGCCCAGCCGGAGAGCACCTCCCACGGGCCGACCCAGTCAAGCTCCTCGGCGCCCGGGAACAGCACGATGGCGATGGAGAGGCCGGGCACGGGTAGAACTGTGCCATGAACGAGCGCGACCCCGAGGAAGTGACGCAGGAAGAGGTCCGGGAAGAGGCCTCCACGGAGGAGGACGACCCCGTCACCCGCCGGGAGGAGCTCGAGGTCGGGCTCATGGACGAGGGTGACTCAGAGGCGGGGGAGGACATCGGCCAGCCCACGCCGTAGCGCCAGGGCGAACTGGTCCCGAAAACGGGCCCGGTTCGGTACCAGCTTCGGGACCAGAACGGCCCGGGAGCGGAGAGATGGTCGGTTTCAGGCCTTGGCGGGAAGTGACTAGCGTGCGGCCCGTGGGTCGTCCACGGCGGGGAGCTGCACGAGCGCTTCTCGGCATGGCCACGGTGCTTGCCGCCTGCGGGGACGACGGCCCCTCGTTCGGGGCGCCCCGGCCGGCCAGCGAGCAGGGCGAGGACATCTTCCGGCTCTGGCAGGGGTCGGTGTGGGCGGCCGCCTTCGTGGGCGCCTTCGTCTGGGGCCTGATCATCTTCGCCATCATCCGGTTCCGGAAGCGCAGCGACGAGCTGCCGCCCCAGCGCCACGCCAACATCCCGCTGGAGATCGCCTACACCGTCACCCCGCTGCTCATCGTGGCCGGGCTGTTCACCTTCACGGTGGCGACCCAGGAGCGGGTCACCGACATCAGGTCGGGCGAGCCGGACCTGACCGTGGAGGTCACCGCCTTCCAGTGGCAGTGGCGCTTTCACTACAAAAAGGCCGACATCGAGGTGGTGGGCACCCCCGAGGAGGACCCCGTCATGGTGGTGCCGACGGGGGCCAGGGTGCGCCTCGACCTGCGCTCCACCGACGTGCAGCACTCCTTCTACGTGCCCGCCTTCCTGTTCAAGCGGGACACCGTGCCCGGGGTGGAGAACATCGTCGACCTGGAGGTGGTGAAGCCGGGCCGCTACGACGGGCGATGCGCCGAGTTCTGCGGGCTGTTCCACGACCGCATGGACTTCGTGGTGGAGGCGGTGGGCCAGGAGGAGTTCGACCAGTGGGTGGCGGCCCGGCAGCGCCAGCAGGCCGCCTCGCCGGTACCGACCACGACGTCGTCGACCAGGCCCGGCGCCGGGGCGGGGCCGCGGCCGTGACCGTCCTCGATCGGCCCCGGCCGCCGGCCAGCCCACCCCCGCCGCACCACGAGCACGCCGAGCCCAGCGGGCTGCTCAACTGGCTCACCACCACCGATCACAAGCTGATCGGCCTGAGCTACCTGTGGACCTCGTTCGGGTTCTTCCTGCTGGCCGGGCTCCTGGCCATGCTCATGCGGACCGAGCTGGCCGAGCCCGGGCTCCAGATCCTCAGCCGGAACGAGTACAACCAGCTGTTCACCATGCACGGGACGTTCATGATGTACCTGTTCGCGGCCCCGTTCGGGTTCGGCCTGGCGAACTACCTCATCCCGCTGCACATCGGCGCCCCGGACATGGCCTTCCCGCGCCTGAACGCCCTCTCCTACTGGCTCTACCTCGGCGGGGGCCTCACCGTCACGGCCACCTTCTTGACCTCGGGGGGCGCGCCCGCCTTCGGCTGGACAGCCTTCGCGCCCCTGTCGACCGCCATCCACTCCCCCGGCGCCGGCGCCGACCTGTGGATCGCCGGCCTGCTCCTCGCCGGCCTGTCCAGCATCGCCACCGCCGTCAACATCATCACCACCGTGTTCTGCCTGCGGGCGCCGGGCATGACCATGTTCCGCCTGCCCATCTTCACCTGGAACCTGCTGGTGACGTCGCTGCTCGTGCTGCTCGCCTTCCCCATCTTCACCAGCGCCCTGGCCATGCTCTTCGCCGACCGCCACATGGGCACGCACATCTTCGACGTGGAGGGCGGTGGGGTACCGATCCTGTGGCAGCACCTCTTCTGGTTCTTCGGCCACCCCGAGGTGTACATCATCGTGCTGCCCTTCTTCGGGGTGATCACCGAGATCATCCCGGTGTTCTCCCGCAAGCCGGTGTTCGGCTACAAGGGCCTGGTCTTCGCCACCCTGGCCATCGCCGGGCTGTCGGTGGGCGTCTGGGCCCACCACATGTTCACCACCGGGGCCGTGCTGCTCCCCTTCTTCAGCGGCATCTCCTTCCTCATCGCCGTGCCCACGGGCGTCAAGTTCTTCAACTGGATCGGCACCATGTGGCGGGGCCAGATCAGCTTCGAGCCGCCCATGCTGTTCGCCATCGGCTTCCTGCTGGTGTTCCTCCTGGGCGGTCTGAGCGGCGTGCTGCTGGCCTCGGCCCCGGTCGACTTCGCCACCCACGACACCTACTTCGTGGTCGCCCACATGCACTACGTGCTGTTCGGCAGCGCCGTGTTCGCCGGGTTCGGTGCCGCCTACTACTGGTTCCCCAAGTGGACCGGCAGGTTCATGCGGGCCGGGCTGGCCAAGGTCCACTTCTGGCTGCTCTTCGCCGGGTTCAACCTCACCTTCTTCCCCCAGCACATCCTCGGGCTGCGGGGCATGGTGCGCCGCGTCCCCGACTACGAGCGGGGCGACGGCCTGGAGTTCCTCAACCTGCTCTCCAGCACGGGCGCCGGCCTCCTCGCCCTCTCCACCCTCCCGTTCCTCTGGAACCTGTTCATCTCCCGCCGCAGGGGGGCGCCGGCCGGCGGCGACCCCTGGGGCGGCCACACGCTGGAGTGGGCCACCTCCTCGCCGCCCCCGCCCCACAACTTCCACCGCCTGCCCGCCATCCGGTCCGACCGTCCCGTGTTCGACGAGCGGGTGGCCAGGGCCGGCGGCGGCCGGCCCCAGGAGGTGGGCGCCGAGTGAAGACCGAGAGCTATGTCTTCCTCGGCATCGCCGCCTTCTTCGCCGTCATCACGGCGGTGTACTGGTTCGCCAGCTACGAGCACGCCGGCTCCACCATGCTGCTCGTCACCGTGGGGCTTGGGCTCATGCCGGGGCTGTGGCTGCTGTGGTGGGCCCGCCGCATGGCGCCCCGCCCCGAGGACCGGCCCGACGCCACCC
>JBOGHQ010000012.1:0-5439 GCA_050744785.1 Acidimicrobiales bacterium
CACTGGCTCGGGCTCGGTGAGCGCCGGCGTGCCGGCGGCCGGCGCCTGCCGCCAGCGCTCGTCGCCGTAGAAGACGAGGAACACCTGGCGGGCCATGTAGTAGGCGGTGAGCAGGGCGGTGAGCAGCCCGACCGCCCACAGGGCCGGGCTGTTCTCCCACGCGGCCAGCAGGATCTCGTCCTTGGACCAGAAGCCGGCGAAGGGCGGCACGCCGGCGATGGCCAGCCACCCCACGATGAAGGTGGCCGACGTGATGGGCATCCACCTCCGCAGGGCGCCCATGCGCTTCATGTCCTGCTGGTCGTGCAGGCCGTGGATCACCGAGCCGGCCCCGAGGAAGAGGAGGGCCTTGAAGAAGGCGTGGGTGACCATGTGGAAGATGGCGGCCACGTAGGCGCCGGAGCCGACGGCGAGGAACATGTAGCCCAGCTGGGAGATGGTGGAGTAGGCCAGCACCCGCTTGATGTCGTCCTGGGCGCAGGCCACGGTGGCGGCGAAGAAGGCGGTGAGGGCGCCCACCACCGCGATGGTGGTGGCCACGTCGTCGGTGAGGGCCAGCATCGGCGCCACCCGGGCCATCAGGTAGACGCCGGCCGTCACCATGGTGGCGGCGTGGATCAGGGCCGACACCGGCGTGGGGCCCTCCATGGCGTCCGGTAGCCACACGAACAGGGGCAGCTGGGCCGACTTGCCGCACGCGCCGAGGAAGAGGAGCAGGGCGATGGCCGTCACGGTGGAGTGGGCCGCCGACTCCGCCCCTTCCAGCACCCCGGCGTACTCGAGGGTGCCGAAGGTGGCGAAGCACAAGAACATGGCGACCATGAACCCGAAGTCGCCGATGCGGTTGACCACGAAGGCCTTCTTGCCGGCCGAGGCGGCCGACTCCCGCTCGAACCAGAACGAGATCAGGAGGTAGGAGCACGCCCCCACGCCCTCCCAGCCCACGAAGGTGAGCAGCAGGTTGTCGCCCAGCACCAGCACCAGCATGGAGAGGACGAACAGGTTCAGGTAGACGAAGAAGAGCGGGTAGCGCTCGTCGCCGTGCATGTAGGACACCGAGTACAGGTGGATCAGGAACCCGATCCCGGTGACGAACAGGGCCATGGTGACCGACAGCGGGTCGAGCAGGAGGCTGGCCTCCACCTCCAGGCCGCCGGCCTCGATCCAGGTGAAGAGGTGGTCGCTGACCGAGCGGGCCTCGGCCTCCTCGCCGATCAGCTGGACGAAGGCGACCAGGGTGCAGAGGAACGAGCCACCTACCGCGGCAGTGGCGATCCAGCCCGCCCCGGGGTCGCCGGCCCGCCGCCCCAGGACCACCAGCACGGCGAAACCCAACAGGGGCAGGAGCGGGATCAGGTAGGCGTTCTCGAGCACGGGCGCGCGCTATCCCTTGAGCAGGTGGAGGTCGTCGGCGGTGGCGCCGGCCCGGCGGCGGAAGATGGCCACGATGATGCCGAGGCCGACGACCACCTCAGCAGCGGCCACCACGAGCACGAAGAAGACCAGCGACTGGCCGCCGATGTCGTCCAGCATGCGGGCGAAGGTGACGAAGGTGAGGTTGACGGCGTTGAGCATCAGCTCCACGCACATGAACATCACCAGCACGTTGCGGCGCACCAGCAGCCCCACCGCCCCGATGGTGAACAGGGCGGCGGCCAGGGTGAGGTACCACTCCCCGCCGACGGTCATGGTTCGCTCCCTTCCGTGCCTGCGCCGGCGCCCACCTCGGCGGCCGGAGCCGCCGGCACGCCCTCGGGGTCCCGCCGCCGCACCATGGTCACCGCGCCCACCACCGCGATGATCAGCAGCACCGAGGTGATCTCGAAGGCGAACAGGTACCGGGTGAAGACGCTCTCCGCCAGCTTCTCGACGTTGGTCCCCTCCCCGCTGGCCTGGCCGGCCACCGACGGTGCCCCGGTGACCCAGTCACCGCGGGAGAGGAGCAGCAGCTGGGCCAGGGCCACTAGGCCGAGCAGGAGGGCCAGCGGCCGCTGGCCGCGGAGCGGCTCGGCCCGCACGTTCTCGGGCCGGTCCACGCCGATGAGCATGATGACGAAGAGGAAGAGCACCACGATGGCGCCGGCGTAGACGATCACCTGCACGGCGGCCAGGAAGTGGGCCTCCTGGGCGACGAACAGCACGGCCACCCCGAACAGGGTCATGACCAGGGACAGGGCGGCGTGGACGGGGTTGGACGAGATCACCACGCCGATGGCCCCGGCCAGCACGATGACGGCCGAGGCGGCGAACACGCCGGCGTCGACCTTGCTGACCGCGGCCAGCAGGAGGCCGCTGGTGCCGGTCATTGACCGCCCTCGGCGGCTTGGCCCTTCTCGGGCGGCCGCACCCCGTAGCCGAGCTCGCCCGACCACTGGGCCCTGCCCTCGAAGGCGGCGTCGCCGGAGGCGGAGGTGGCCCGCACCCAGGCCGAGGTGTGGACGTCGTCGCCCTCCCGCCAGTCCTCCCAGGGGAGGTGCTGGGGCCGGCCGTCGTCGTCCACCACCAGCTCTTCCTTGGTGTAGATGGCGTCCTTGCGGTCGGTGAAGGAGAACTCGAAGAGCTTGCTCTCGGTGATGGCCTCGGTGGGGCAGGCCTCCACGCACAGGTCGCAGTGGATGCAGCGCAGGAAGTTGATCTCGTAGACGAACCCGTAGCGCTCGCCCGGCGACACCGGCGCGTCCGGCGGGTTGTCGGCGCCCCGGACGTAGATGCAGCGGGCCGGGCACACCCCGGCGCACAGCTCGCAGCCGATGCACTTCTCCAGGCCGTCCTCGTAGCGGTTGAGGACGTGCCGGCCGTGGAACCGCTCCGGCTTGGGCCGCTTGACGTCGGGGTACTCGTGGGTGACCCGCTTGTCCCACAGGGTCTTGAAGGTCACCTTGAAGCCGTCGAGGAAGCCCATCAGTGCACCTCTCCGACCTGGTCGGCGGGGCGGGGCCCGGTCAACTGCTCCTCGGCGCGCTCCCGGCTCACCTGGAGGGCCCGCAGCATCAGCAGGGCCAGCACCAGCCCGCCGGCGAAGACCATGAAGCCGTACCGGCGCCGCATGATCGACGCCATCGCTCCCGTCGAGGTGGTGGGCGCCTCGATCCGCATGGCGGCCAGCACCAGGAGCCAGAACAACGAGAACGGGATGAGCCGCTTCCAGCCCAGGTCCATGAGCTGGTCGTAGCGGAGCCGGGGCAGGGTGGCCCGCAGCCACACGTAGGTGAACAGGAAGACGAACATCTTGAGCAGGAACCAGCCCAAGGGGACCACTGCGCCGAGGAACCCGTCGTCCGGCGCCGGCCCGGCCGGCCCGCCCAGGAACAGGGTGACGATGACGGCCGACATGACGATGGTGTTCATGAACTCGGCCAGGTAGAACAGGGCGAACCGCAGCGAGGAGTACTCCGTGTGGAACCCGCCCACCAGCTCCTGCTCCGCCTCCACCAGGTCGAAGGGGGGCCGGTTGAGCTCGGCGGTGGCGGCGATGGCGAAGATGGCGAAGGGCAGGAACCCGAGCCGGAAGATGTTCCACTCGAAGATGGAGCCGTCCTGCTCGGTCACGATCTGGCTGGTGAGCAGGGAGCCGGTGACCAGCACCACGGCCGCCACCGACAGGCCCATGGCGGCCTCGTAGGACACCATCTGGGCCGAGGCCCGCACCGAGCCGAGCAGCGGGTACTTGGAGCCCGACGCCCAGCCGGCCAGCATCACGCCGTAGACGGCCACCGACGACACGGCCAGCAGGAAGAGGATCCCCACCGGCGGGTCGGCCAGCTGGAGGCGGGTGGTCCTGTCGAACAGGGTGACCTCGCCACCGATGGGCACCACGGCGAAGGACAGGAAGGCCGGCACCAGCGACAGGTAGGGCGCCAGGCGGAAGATGCGGCGGTCGGCGTTGTGGGGGAGGAGGTCCTCCTTGAAGAACAGCTTGATGCCGTCGGCCAGGGTCTGGAGGAGGCCCCACTTCCCAGCCCGGTTGGGACCGATCCGGTTCTGCATGTCGGACACGAGCTTGCGCTCGAACCACACCATGAGCATCACCGACACCAGCAGGGCGGCGAAGGCGACCACCACCTTGATGGCGACGATCAGGACGACGGTGCCGTCCACGCCGTCGGCGAAGAGGGGGTCGGCGCCGAGGATCACCGGCGCAGCCTCCCTTCGGCACGGCGCACCGGCGAGTGCTCCATGGAGCGACCTCCCGGGCTGCTCATGGGGTCTCCACCCGCACGTCGGTGACCGGCGCGCTGGCGTCGATGAGATCGCCGGCGCTGACGCCGCCGTCGTCCCCCGCGTTGAAGGCCAGCCAGAGCGATCCCCGGGGCACGCCGGGGTCCGGCTCCACGTCGACCACGAAGCTGGCCTTGTTGCTGCGGACCCGGACCCGGCCGCCGTGGCCCATGCCGAGGCGGTCGAGGTCGGAGGGGTTGGCCCGGGCGCAGGGCGGCTTGCCGAGGGGGGCCAGGGACGGGGCGTGGCGCGTGAGGGTGCCCTGGCCGTAGAGGTGCCGGCCCGACACCAGCCGGAGGGAGTAGGCGTCGAGGGGCGGCAGGGGCGCGGGGGCGCCGACGCCCTGGAACGAGATGAGGGGCGGCGCCGGGGTGGGCGGCTGGGAAGGCGGCGGCACCGGCTCCGGCCCGGCGTCCACCGCGGTGGCCGGGATCCCCTGCGTCTCCACCGCGTCGATGCCGGGATCGGCCATCGGGTCGACGGCGGCCGGGACGTCGGCGGTGGTGCCGGTGCTGGTGTCGGTGGCGGCCAGGCCCGGGGGCCGCACCCCCGGCGGGGGCGGCTCGGGCAGCGGCGGCACCACGCCGTCCCGGTAGCGCGCGTCGCCCAGGAGGGCCCGGGTGAGCCCATGGTGGGAGGGGGCCATGCGCTCGATCTCGTCCCAGATCTGCTCCAGGGTCTCGAGGCCCAGGTCGGCGCCCAGCCGCCGGGCCAGCTCGCCGGCGATCATCCAGTCCGGCCAGCTCACGCCCCGGCCCACGATCTTCTGGCCCAGCCGCGTGACCCGGCCCTCCAGGTTGGTGGTGGTGCCGGGCCGCTCGGCGAAGGTGGCGGCGGGCAGCACCACGTCGGCCTGGCGCGACGATTCGGTGAGGAAGGCGTCGACGGCCACCACGAAGCCGGCGCCAGCCATGGCCCGGCGGGCCAGCTGGCGGTCGGGGAAGTCGGACACCGGGTCGGCGCCGAGCAGCACCAGGGCCTGGATGCGGCCGTCGGCGGCGGCGGCGATCACGCCGGCGGCGTCGAGGCCGGGTTCCTCGGGCAGGCCCGGCCACGCCGCCCCGTACCAGTCGCGCCCGTCGGCCAGCGCCACCCGGCCGGGCAGGACGCCCGGCGCCAGCCCCATGTCGAGGGCCCCGTGCACGTTGCCCCGGCGCAGGGCGGGGAGGAAGCGCACACCGGGCAGGCCGGCCAGGGCCTCGGCGGCGGCCACCACCGAGC
>JBOGHQ010000013.1:0-5117 GCA_050744785.1 Acidimicrobiales bacterium
GGCCGGACCAGCTCGGCGCCGGCCGAGAGCAGGGCCACCAGGTCGGCGGCCACGTCCTCGGCCACCCGGCGCCGGCCTGCGTTGACCTGCACGTAGCCCTCCCTGGTGCGGGCCACGCCGTCCTCCCGGTGCACCACCCGGGCCCGCAGCGGCGCCGGCCGGGGCGCGCCGGTGAGCCGGGACGACTGGTGGGCGCCCGCGGCCCGCACCTTGGTATAGGCGATGTCCGGGTGCCCCAGGCGGCTGCCGGCGAACAGGGCGTCGTAGGCCGTCACCAGTCCCTGGTCGCTGCGCCAGTTCACCCCGAGAGTGGCATGGGTGCCGGCGATGCGGGCCGCGTCGAGGTAGGCGTAGACGTCGGCGCCCCGGAAGGAGTAGATGGCCTGCTTGGGGTCGCCGATCAGGACCAGGGTGGCCTCGTCGCTCTCGGCGAAGGCCCGCCGCATGACCTTCCACTGGATGGGATCGGTGTCCTGGAACTCGTCGACCAGGGCCACCTGGTAGCGCTCCCGGAGGCGACGGCAGGCGGCCTCGCCGCGCGCCGAGGTGTCCGACACGGCGCCGGCCAGCCGTGTGAGCAGGTCGTCGTAGGTGATGACCCGGGCCCGCCGCTTCCGCACCTCCACCTCCTGGCGCACCTTCAGGGCGAAGCGGCGCCGCATGGCCCAGGCCGTCTCGTAGGCAGCCGCCTCCGGCTCCACCACCGCCAGCGGGTGGTCGATGGCCGCGGCGGCGATGGCCAGCGCCTCCTTGCGGCCGAAGGGGGGCGCGCCGTCCCGGAAGAAGCGGAGGACGTACAGGTCGTCCACCACCTCCTCGACCAGGTCGCTCAGGTCCTCCACGAAGGTGAGGTCGGGCTCCACGTCACCGGCCACGCCCAGGCCGGAGAGGATGCGCTGGCAGAAGCCATGGGTGGTGTCGATGGTGGCCGCGTCGAAGTCGGCCAGGGCCGCGGCCAGCAGGCGCCGGCGCTCCCCCACCACATCCGGCGACGCCTCGGCCAGGTGGCGCAGCACCTCGTCGTCGCCGGCGCCGGCCTTGCCGGTGAGGATGTTGGCCAGCCCCAGCTCGGCGCTCACCAACCGGGACCGCACCCGCTCCCGCAGCTCGCCGGTGGCCATCCGGGTGAAGGTGACCAGCATCAGGCGCTCCAGGGGCACGCCGTCGGCGACGTAGCGCGCCGCCAGGGCGGCGATGGTGAAGGTCTTGCCGGTGCCGGCGCTGGCCTCCAGCACGGTGACGCCGCGGGGCAGCGGCCCGCACACGTCGAACGGCTGGGGCGGGCCGGCCGGCGGGACGAGAGAGGGGCCGGTCATTGCGACCGCTCCTCCACCGCCAGCAGCGGGTCCCACAGGCGCCGGGCGAAGCGACCGAACCGGCTCGGCTCGTCCTCGCACCAGCCCGGCCCACCCTCGTCCTCCCGGGGCGGGGCATCGAACAGCCGCTCCAGGACCACCCGGTCGCCCAGGACCAGGCGGTGCTCGGGCTCGTCGTCCTCCTGGGCGAACTCCCAGTCGGTGGTCCACTCCTTCCGGGCCGCGAAGAGGCCGTCCCGCCCGAGGGCCACCGCGGCGGCGTAGGCGCCCGAGGTGCGGCAGTACAGCGGCAGCGGCTCGCGCAGGCCCCGCCGGTGGAGGTCGACCAGCACGGCCAGGCCGGCCAGGGCGGCGGCCCGGCGGGCCGTGGCGTCGGGGGCCAGGGCCTTGATGCGGGTCACCGAGACCTTCCCCTTGCCCTGCCCCCGCCCCACCGTGAGGGCCGAGAAGGGCCGCTCCGGGTAGGCGGCGGTGACGGCCAGTAGCCGCACCCAGGCGGCCAGCCGGTGCTTGGCCGCCACCCGCGAGTAGAAGACGCTGCGCACCTCGTCGCCGGCCACGTCGGGCACGGTGCCGACCAGCGTCCGCCCGTCCCCCAGCTCGGCCACCACCTCCACCGACGCCGGCGGGGAAGCTCCGGCCAGCGGCGCGGCGCCCACGATGCCCTCCACCCCGCCGGCGATCTCCTCCAGCAGGGGGCCGGCCAAGGCGCCCGGCGGCAGCCCACCCCGGGCCACCTCGGCGGCCCGCGCCGTGCCGGCGCCGACACCGGCCAGCCGGGCCTCCAGCATGCGCTGGCCCACGCCCCACTTCTCCAGGGGGTCGGGCTCGACGGGGAGACCGTCGGCCGGGTCGTCCTGCTCCTTGGTGACCACCACCCCCAGGCGCTGGCGCAGGAAGGCCCGCACGGGGTGCTGCGCGAACCGGATCAGGTCCTCCAGCTGCACCACGTCGGTGGCCACCGGCGGCAGCGGGCCGGCCAGGAAGGGCGGCGCCGGCCGGCGCTCCCCCACCGAGGCGGTGGCGCCGGCCAGGGCCACGGGGTCGAAGCTCCAGGGCCGGCCCGGCAGGAGCTGGCCGGCGGTGAAGTTGCGCAGGTCGAACGGCTGCAGCGGATGGGTGGTGACCACCCGGTGGCGGGCCCGCCCCGTACCGTCTGCCTGGACCGTGCGGTCGACGACGTCGAGCAGCTCCCCCACCGGCACGGCCGGCGGGCGCACCGCGTTGGTGCGCTCGTCCCGCCCGGTGTAGGTGATGACCAGGTGGTCGGTGGCTGCCATCAGGGCGTCCAGCAGCAGCTGGCGGTCCTCGCTGCGGGCGTCCCGGTCGCCCACGCACGGGTCGTGCTGGACCAGGTCGTCGCCATCCACGGCCGTGCGGCGGGGGAACACGCCGTCGTCCAGGCCCAGCAGGCACACCACCCGGTGCGGGACCGAGCGCATGGGGACCAGGGTGCACATGGTGAGGTGGCCGGTGCGGAAGTTGGCCGTGGTGGGCCGGCCCCTGAGGCGGTCGGCCAGCAGGGCCTGGACCTCGGCCAGCACCAGGTCGGCCCCGGCCGGGCCGAGGGTGGCGGCCTCGCGCTGCACGTCGTCGAGGAGGCGCCGGAGCTGGCCCCGCTGCCAGGCATCGGCGTCGCTGGTGGCGGTCAGGGCGTCGGCGCCGGCCGTGATGGCGTCGACCCAGGCGACGAGGGGCTGCGGGCCGGCGAGGCCGGCCAGCGCCCCCTGGAGCCGGTCGACCAGCTCGGCCAGGCGACCGGCCAGGTCGATGTCGCCGGAGTCGACGTCGTCGAGGGGCAGCACCCCACCCACCAGCCGCTCCCCTTCCTCGGCCATGGCCACGCCCAGCAGCACCCGGTCGAGGCCGGCCCGCCACGTGTTGGCGTCCACGCTGGCCAGCCCGAAGGGGGCCCGGTGGGCGGCATCCAGCCCCCAACGCACGCCGGCCGACGCCACCCACTCCTCGATGCGGGCCAGGTCGTCGTCGTCGAGGCCGAAGCGGCGCCGGACCGGCTCCCGGCTGGCCAGGTCGACCACATGGGAGGCGGTGACCCGGGAGGCGGCCAGGGAGAGCAGCTCGGCCACCACGCCCAGCACCGGATTGGTCTGCCGCAGGGAGCGGTCGGCCAGGCGGACCCGGAGGCTGGGCGGCCCGGCCTTTCCGGCGGCGCCGGCCACGCCATCGGGGCCGACGCCCGTGTCGCCGTCGTCGCCCAGCCCGAAGGTGGCGTGGATCAGCGGCGCGAAGGACTCGATGTCGGGGCACATGACGATGACGTCCCGCGGCTCGAGGGTGCGGTCGGCGGCCAGCAGGTGGAGGACGGCGTCCCGGACCACCTCGACCTGGCGGGCCCGGCCGTGGCAGGCGTGGACCTGGAGGCTGCGGTCGCCGGGATCGAGCAGGGACCGGGCGTCCTCCGCCGGCCGGTCGGACAGGGGTTCGCCGGGCGGGGCCTGGTTGGCCCGCACGCCGGCCTGGATGCGCTGCAGCAGGGTGACCGGCTCGACATCGAGCGGGAGGTGCTCCTCGATGGCCGGGTGACCCCCGCCGGTGAGGACGAGCTGCATCTCCCGGGCGTCCCGGCCCCAGGTGGCCAGGAGGGGATGGGACGGAAGGGCCGCAGTGCCGTCCTCGGACCGGGGCACCACGGACCGGGGCCGGTCGGCCAGCTTGCCCACCCGGTCCCACAGCGCCGGCGAGGGATGGAGGAGGAAGAGGTGGACCTCCCGCGCCGAGGCCAGGGCGTGGAGCACGTCGAGGTAGCTGGCCGGCAGACGGGTGAGGCCGAACAGCGAGAGGCGATCGGGCAGCCCCGAGAGCGTCGGTTCGGCCCGGAGGCGCTCGCACGCCTCGGCCAGCCGCTCGGCCGGGCTGGCCAGGCCGATCCGGTTCCGCAGGGCCCGCCACAACGGCGGCTGCCACGCCGCGTCCTCGGGGACCTGGCCGCCCCGTCCGTCCAGATCCCGGCCGGCAGCCCAGTCCTGCATCATCGCTGGGCGGTGCACGCCGTAGCCGTCGAAGAGGTCGGCCACGTGGCGGGCCGCCGTCAGCCGGCGGGCCCGGCGGTGGTCGTCAGCCTCGGCGCCGGCCCCGCCCAGATGGGCAGCCAGCGGGGCCAGCCAGTCCTGGTCGAGCCGTGCCTCGACCACCTCCAGCAACGGCCAGCACGATCGCTCGGGGCGCCACGGGTCGGTGGCGGCATCGATGCCCGTGGCGGCGGCCACCGCCCCGCCCACCAGCGTGCCCGGGAAGGGGAACTCGACGTTGGCGCAGACGCCGTCGCCCGAGCCGCCACCGCCCGAGCCGCCACCGCCGGCCGAGGCTCCCAGCCATCCCGACAGACGCTGGCCCAGCCACCGCTCCACGCCGCGGGTGGGGACGGCCACCACCTCGGGTGTGAGGGGATCGTTCAGCGGCCGCAACAGCACGGCGGCCAGCCCCTCGACCAGCCGGTCCGCCCGCTCGGCTCGGTGGGTCCACAACATGGCGACGAGCGTAACGGGGGGGTGAGACGCGATCCCCGGCCGACCGCCCCGCCACTTCATGTCGGAGTACTGCCCACCTGGTGGGGCACTGCTCGGAAATGAATGAGTTCAGAGGTCGATGCGGGCCAGCCACAGGCCAGGAGCGTCGACCTCGGCCGGCGTGGGCAGCTCCTCCGCCGACGCCCACAGCCGGGCCAGGCCCTCCTCGCCGGCCCGCTCCACCACGCCGTCGACGAACTGCCGGCCCCGCTCGTAGGCGGCCTGGCGCAGGCCCACGCCGAGCAGCCGGGCCACGTAGCGGTCGCCCCACGAC
>JBOGHQ010000014.1:0-2027 GCA_050744785.1 Acidimicrobiales bacterium
CCCGTACCTGCGGGCCAGCCCGCCGCTGCCCTGAGGGTCTGAGCGCCTGAGGGGCCGGGCCCTACTCCTCGTCCAGGTAGTCACGGAGGCGCTGGCTGCGGATGGGGTGGCGCAGCTTGGCCAGCACCTTCGACTCGATCTGGCGGATCCGCTCCCGCGTCACCCCGAACTCCTTGCCCACCTCCTCCAGGGTGCGCACCTGCCCGTCGTCCAGGCCGAAGCGCAGCCGCACCACCAGCTGCTCACGATCGGACAGCTCCGAGAGGGCCTGCTTCACCGCCTCGTTGAGCAGCGCCTTGGCCGCCGCGTCGGCGGGCACGATGGCCGACTGGTCCTCGATCACGTCGCCCAGGCTGAAGTCCTCGTCGCCCATGGGCTGCTCCAGCGACACGGTGTCCTGGCTGATGCGCAGCACCTCCCTCACCCGGGCGGGCGGCATCTCCGAGCGGGCCGACAGCTCCTCCAGGGTGGGCTCCCGCCCGTGCTCCTGCACCAGCTGGCGCTGGATGCGGCCCACCTTGTTGATGGTCTCCACCATGTGGACGGGGATCCGGATGGTGCGGGCCTGATCGGCGATGGCCCGGGTGATGGACTGGCGGATCCACCAGGTGGCGTAGGTGGAGAACTTGAAGCCCTTGGTGTAGTCGAACTTGTCGACGGCCCGCATGAGACCGAGGTTGCCCTCCTGGATCAGGTCCAGGAACAGCATGCCCCGGTTGCGGTAGCGCTTGGCGATGGACACCACCAACCGGAGGTTGGCGTTGATGAGGTCCTGCTTGGCCTTGAGGCCGGCCGCCACCTGCTTCTCCTCGGTGCGCAGGCGCTCGAAGGGCACCAGGTCGTTGCCGCCGAAGTCGTCCTCCAGGGTGGCGATGCGGGCCGCCGCCTCCAGCCCTCGCTCGATGCGCTGAGCCAGCGCCACCTCCTGGGCGCCGGTGAGGAGCGGGACCTTGCCGATCTCCTTGAGGTACATCCGCACCGGGTCCTCGCCCACCGCGCCCGGTCGGCTCTCGGGCTCACCGAACTCCGACGACGACGGCGTCACCACTGGTCGAGGGCGCGACGGCGGCGGCGCGGGCGCGACGGCGGGGCCGCTCGACGCGGCCCGGACCGGTGCCGGCCGAGGCTCCGCGGCCGGCTCCTCGGCCATCGCCTCGTCGGCCAGCTCGGTGACGGCCCGGGAGTCGGCCGCGATGGCGGCATCCTCGGCGTCGTCGTAGACGATGCCCTCGCCGCGCACCAGGGCCACCACGTTGTCGATGAGCTCCGGGCTCAACTCGACGCCGGTGAGGACACCCATGAGGTCGTCAGTAGTGAGACTCCCCCGGCTGCGACCGGTCTCCAGCAGGCGGGCGAAGTCCTCGGCCGGTACCCCCTCGGGGACCGGAAGAGTCACGCCGCCTCCTCGCCCCATCGCACCAGCCAATCTACCAAGCGGTCGGCGGCATCGGGATCGGGCAGATCGTTGAGCGTGAGCTTCAACCAGGCCACCGTCTCGGCCAGCACCAGGGCCTGATCGGGGTCGGCGCGGGCCTCCACCTCCAGCTCGGCGATGGCCCGGTGGACGGCCCGGTCCAGCAGCTGGGCCACCAGGTCGTCGGCCGTCGCCGCCGTCTCCTCGACGGCCAGGCGCTGGAGCAGGTCGGCCGCCTCCGGCCCGGCGGCGGCGATGGCCTGGTGGACATCGGGGGCGCCGGCCAGGGCCTGGAAGGCGTCCAGGTTCCGGTCGTCGGCGAACAGCACGGCGTGGAGCCGGGCCACGATCTCCTCGGGCCGGAGCACAGCCAGCCGGAGGGCCTCGATCTCCGGGCCCCCGGGATCGCGGCGGCGGGCCGGCCCCGCTCCGGGCCGGAGGGCAGCGGCCGGGCCCTCGCGAGGAGCCCGGCGGGGCAGGCGTCGGAGCCGGTCGGGGTCGACCCGGCAGCGGTCGGCCACCTGCATCAGGTACTGGTCCCGCACCAGCTCGCTCGGGTGCTCGGCGACCACGGCCAGCGCCGCCTCGGCGGCCCGGGCCCGGCCCTCGGGGG
>JBOGHQ010000015.1:0-4206 GCA_050744785.1 Acidimicrobiales bacterium
CGGCCCGGCTGGCCGCTCCGGTGCCGGCGCCGACGTCCAGCACGCCGGCCCCGCCGAGCGGAACCGGCGCCCGGGCCACCAGCACCTCGGCCAGCCGGTCGTAGATGCGGCCCGGCCCGTTCTCCCAGGCGCCGCCGGTGGCGGAGTAGGCGGCGGCGCCGGCGTTCATCAGGGTCGACCCAGCAGGGCGGCGCCGGGGCGGGCGGCGTCGCACCACCACTCCAGCTCGTCGTCGTCGCCGAGCGCCTTCTCCCAGCCGAACTGCACGACGGCACCGAGCAGGCACAAGGCCAGCTGGCGGTCCCACCAGCCCGCGGTGGCGACGCCGTGGCGCTGCAGGGCCTCACGGAAGGCGTCGATGGTCGCCTCCTTGGAGACCGGCAGGCGGGACCGGTCCAGGGCCAGGTGCCACGCCAGCTCGTGACACGCAGGGCCCTCACCCACATAGGCCCAGTCGATGAGGACGACCCGCCCGTCAGCGGCCATCCCGACGTTGGACGCCTTCACGTCGCCGTGCAGGAGGCACGACGGCGTGTCCCGCAGAGCGGCGGCCAGGGGGCCGGGGTCGCGGCGCAGGTCGTCCACCAGACCCACCAGTGCCGCCGGCGCCCGTTGTGCGAATCGCTCCCAGCCCTCGGCCGCCAGCTTCGGGGCCAGCTCCGGCCAGCCCAGCCGGCGTTCGCCGTCCAGGGCGGCGTGGCCGAACCACGCCCAGCGGGCGGCGTAGGGCAGCAGCCCGGGGCCGCTGACCGGGTCGTCGTGCCAACCCCACGTGGCGGCACAGAACCCGGCCACACCGTCGAGGAAGGCGGCGTGGTGGGCGCTGGAGAACATGACGTCGCCGAGGGGCAGCAGGTCGCCTGAGACGTCGCGCATGAGCAGGGCCGCCCCCCACCCGTTGCGACCGTGGCCGAGCGTGGCGCCCACCGTGGCGTGGTCCACGAGGTCCGGCGCAGCGTCCAGCAGCCCCGCCGCCCAGGCCCGGGCCGGACGGCAGGCCAGGTCGCCGGAGACCCGCATGGTGAAGTCGGAGTCGAGGTGGGCGTACTTCACCACGTGGGGGGCGCCGCCGATCCAGACCCGCTCGAAGGCCGACGAGGACCGGCCGGCGCGGTTGGCGAACGGCTCCCGGCGCTGGCAGCCGGCCAGCAGCTCGTCGATCGACCGGGCCAGGCGCCGCACCTCAACCAGCATGGTCCGCGGCCGCCATGTCGGCGAGGCGGCCGGCATCCCATCGCCCGCCGCAGAAGAACCGGTCAGCGACGATGCGGCCCTCCTGGTCGCAGCGCAGCACATGGCAGTGGTGGGCGGCATGGGGCACGCCCCGCTCGCTCCAGGTGAGCAGGTAGGTCACCACCTCGCCGCCCTCGACCGGCAGGCGCTCGAGCTCCTCGAAGGCGGCCTGGTGGGCGAACCAGCCGGTGTACTGGCCGGCCACGGCGTCGGCACCCCGGACGGTGAAGCGCCAGCCGGGCACCGTGGCGTCCAGCTCGGCCGTGGGGGCGAACAGGCCGGCCGGGCAGCCGGCACCGCCGGCGATGGCGTCCAGCAAGCGGTCGATGGTGGTCGCCGGTGCGGTGGCGGTGGTCATGGTGCCATGGTGGCGGGCCGGCTTGCAGGACGCCTGCAGGGCGCACGGGCTCGGTTGCAGGAGCGCTGCAGGGGCGCCTCCCTACGGTCAGGAGCAGCAGCCCCGCAGGGGGGCCCACGAACACCAGAGAGGAAGTGGCAGGCATGGCACGTACCGACGTCCACCGGGAGATGAAGGAACTGTTCGGCGAGGTGATCGGCTTCGTCGACCTCATCCCCGACGAGTTCATCGACGCCGAGTGGGACCTGATCAAGCGGGTCCAGCTGGGCGAGACCCTCATCCCCAACAAGTACAAGGAGCTCATCGGCCTGGCCGTGTCGGCCGCCACCCGGTGCCGCTACTGCGCCGTGTTCCACACCGAGGCGGCCAAGCTCTTCGGCGCCACCGACGACGAGGTGCAGGAGGCCATGCACTACACCAAGCTCGTCATCGGCTGGAGCACCTACCTCAACGGCATGCAGGTCGACTACGACGAGTTCAAGGCCCAGGTGGGCCGCATCGTCGAGCACGTCAAGGCGACGGCGGCCTGAGGTGCGACTGGGCTGGGATCGGCCCGGGGTGGTCCGGGCGACGCTGAAGGTGGAGGAGCTGGCCGCGCTGGTGGCTGGCGCCCGGATGGCGGCGGCAGCCCTGGCCAGCCGTTCCGCCGAGCAGACCCAGGAGCTGGAGCGGGTGCTGGCCGCCTTCGACCGTGCCGTCGCCCACCTCGGGCCGGTCCCCGCCGGCAAGGGTGCCGCCGACGGGGAGTGACGCCGTAGCGTGGCGGCCATCGACAGCTGCGGGAACCAGCCGTCCGGCGCCGTGCGTCGAATGAGCATGCGACGCAGGCTCGCGCTCTCGGCGCTGCTGACCCTGGTGGTGCTGGCCTCCTGTGGAGGCGACGACGACGCCACGGTGGCCGCTGGCGACGCCGAGGGGGCGACCAGCACCAGCACGACGACGTCCTCCCCCGAGGACACCACCGGCAGCAGCACGCCCGGTCCCACCGCACCTGGGACGGTCACCAGGCCGGGGACGGCCACAACCAGGCCGGGCACCGGCACGACACCGGCGACGGTGCCACCGGCGACCACCGCGCCGGCGCCGGTCGCCGGCCTGGCCGTCCAGATCCGTACCGGCGGCGGCTTCGTGCCGGTGGAGCTCAACTTCACCAACACGCCCGAGTTCACGCTGTACGCCGACGGGCGGGTGATCGCAACCGGCCCCACCACGCTGGAGTACCCGGGCGCGGCCCTGCCCAACCTGCTCGAGGGGAGGGTCAACACCCAAGCGGTGGTCGCCGCAGTGAAGAGCGCCCGGTCGGCGGGGGTGTTCGACAAGCCCGACCTGGGGCGCCCACCAATCGCCGACGCCGCCACGACGACCTTCACCGTGGTCGACGGTGACCACAGGGCCGTCCTCGACGCCTACGCCCTCGGCTTCGGCGAGACGTTCGGGCTGACGCCTGCCCAACTGGAGGCCCGCCGCAAGCTGGAGGCCTTCCGCGACGAGATGACCAACCTGGGCGGCGCCGCCCGGGACGCCTACCGGGCCTCGGCGCTGTCGGTGCTGGTGCAGCCGCACCGGGCCGACCAGGGCAGCCCCGAGCCGGCCCCCGGCCAGGCCGACTGGCCTCTCGGCGAGCTCGGGGCGGGCGGCGTCGAGCAGTACGGCGGCCGCTGCCTGGGCTTCACCGGCGCCGACGCCCAACAGGCGCTGGCCGCCGCGGCCACGGCCCGGGCCAACACCCGGTGGCGGTCCGGCGGCAAGGAGTGGTCCCTGTCGTTCCGGCCGGAGCTCCCGGGCGTGGCGTCCTGCGTGCCCCCTCGCTGAGCGGCAAAGCCCCTCGCTCCATGGCGGCGATGGCGGCCACCGCCCGATGCGCGAGCCCAACGGCAGCCCTGCGCGGGTCGGGGTGCCGGCCCGTCAGCGCCCTGAGGCAGGGCTGTTCCTCCCCGACCGGCGTCGACAACCACCGGTTTGGCCAGCGGCGCGGCTGGGTATCGGGCGCTCATCTTTGCTGCCCGCGACCGTTGATGCTCGAAGCCTGCCTGGATCTCGACCCTGACCCGGACCAAGTGCAGTTGGTGCGCGCCTTCGTGCAGGCGACGCTGATCGAATGGGACATGGCCGAGCGGATCGACGATACGACCCTCGTGACCAGCGAGCTGGTGACCAACGCCATCCTGCACGCCCGGACGCCGATACGGATCGTGCTCCAGGCGCCCGACGGCGACCTGCTGAGGGTCGAGGTGATCGACGACAACCCGCGGACACCGGTGCGGGCCGCCGACGAGGACGGCGCCACCACCGGTCGGGGCCTCCGCGTGGTGGCCGGCGCAGCCTCCAACTGGGGCACCGACACCGAGGGAACGGGCAAGGTCGTGTGGGCCGAGCTGGGCCACCGCCAGCCGAGCGATCCGGACTGCGTCGACCTCCGCGGCGCGGACTCGGCGGAGCAGGCGCTCGCCCGCATGGACCACCGTCGCGCCGACCGGGAAGCCACCTGAGCTTGCGATTAAACCTCGGTAGCCTTACGGTCGACTTTCGCACTTTTGAACGCCTGATGGCCTCGGTCGACATCCCGGCCTGACGCCGGCGTTTCCTACCCATCCCCCATCTCGAGCGTAGTTGCT
>JBOGHQ010000016.1:0-1798 GCA_050744785.1 Acidimicrobiales bacterium
GCCTCCTCCAGCCCCCAGCCGCCCCGAAGGGTTGGAGCGCAAGTAGCTACGCCTAGGCTAGGGGAGGCGGTAGGCGCTGCGGGCGTGGGGCCGGACGCGGGTGCCCACGCCCAGCCGGCGCTGGGCGTGGAGGCGGGCCCGGACCTGGGCCCCGCCGTCGAGGTCCACGCTCACCAGCTGGTCGTGGCCGTAGTACTCCACGTCCACCACCACCCCGGTACCGTCGCCGACCTCCTCGAGGTCGAGATCCTCGGGCCGCACCAGCAGGGTGGCCGGGCCGTCGGGGCCAGTGAGGGTCAGCGGCCCGATGGCGGTGTCCAGCACGCCGGCCCGGGCGTCGCCGGAGAAGAGGTTGGCGTCACCCAGGAACGAGGCCACCGCCGGGGCCACCGGCCCGCGGTAGACGGCCTCGGGTGGCCCCACCTGGGCCAGCTGGCCGTCGAGCATCACCGCCACCTGGTCGCCCATGGCCAGCGCCTCGTCCTGGTCATGGGTGACCAGCAGGGCGGTGGCCTCCGCCGTGCGCAGGATGCGGCGCACCTCGGCCCGCAGCTCGGCCCGCAGGGTGACGTCGAGGCTGGAGAAGGGCTCGTCCAGCACCACCACCTCGGGGTGGGGGGCCAGGGCCCGGGCCACCGCCACCCGCTGGGCCTGGCCGCCGGACAGCTCGTCAGGCCGGCGGCGCTCGTACCCGGCCAGCCCCACCAGGTCGAGCAGCTCCACCACCCGGGCCCGGCGCCGGTCCCGCTTCCAGCCGGACAGCCCGTAGCCCACGTTGCCGGCCACGTCGAGGTGCGGGAACAGGGCCAGCTGCTGGAACACCATGCCCACCCGTCGCCGCTCGGGCGGGACCCAGGCCCCCCCGCCCGCCACCAGCCTCCCCGCGATGCGGACCTGGCCGGCGTCGGGCGCCTCGAAGCCGGCCACCAGCCGCAGGGTCGTCGTCTTCCCGCACCCGCTCGGCCCCAGCAGGGTGGTGATGGCGCCGGCCGGCAGCGACAGGCTCACCCCCCGGACCGCCTCCACCGGGCCGAACGACTTTCGCACGTCCACCAGCTCGACGGTCACGGCCCGGCCCTCGGTTGCCGCGTCTTCACCACCGGTCAATCTTCGCTGGTCGCAGCGGCCACAGGACCAGGGCCGACACCGCCACCACCAGCAGGGCGGCCGGTGCGGCCTGGGCGTAGAGGCCCTCGGACGCGCCCGTCCACACCCGCACGGCCAGGGTCTCGGTGCCCGCCGGCCGCAGCAGGAGGGTGGCAGGAAGCTCCTTCATGGCGGTCAGGAACACCAGCGCCCCACCCGCCAGAAGCCCGGGCCGTACCAGCGGCAGTGTGACGGTGGCGGCCACCGCCAAGGGGCGGCGGCCGAGGGACCGGGCCGCCTCCTCCAGGGCCGGGTCCACCCGGGTCAGCGAGGACCGCACCGCCCCGAGCGCCTCGGGCAGGAAGCGGATGACGTAGGCCACGATCACCAACGACGCCGTCTGGTACACGGCGGGGGTGTAGCGGCTGGCGAAGAACACCAGGGCCAGCGCCACGACCAGGCCCGGCAGGGCGTAGCCGGCGGTGGCGCACGTCTCCACCAGGCGGCTGAACCGGGAGCGGTGCCGCACCGCCAGCACGGCCACCGGCACGGCCAGGGCCACTGCGGCGGCGGCCGCCGCCGCCGACAGCCCGACCGACGTGGTGGCCGCCTCCACCAGCACCGAGCCCGTGCCCTCGCTCGATCCCACCGAGGCCCAGTAGACGACGACCCCGACCGGCACCAGCAGGCCGGCCGCCACCACGGCCAGCAC
>JBOGHQ010000017.1:0-2674 GCA_050744785.1 Acidimicrobiales bacterium
GGGGCCACCCTCGCCGGCTGCCGGTCGGTCGAGGTGCCGGTGGACGAGCAGTGGCGGCTGGACCTGGCCGCGGTCGACCCGGCCGACGCCCGCCGGGCGCTGGCCCTGTGGGTGAACAGCCCGGGCAACCCGGCCGGCCAGCTCGACGACCTCGACGCCGCGGCCCAGTGGGGGCGGGCCCACGGCGTGCCGGTGTTCAGCGACGAGTGCTACCTCGAGTTCACCTGGGACGGCCCGCCCTGCACCATCCTCAGCTCGGGGCCTATGGGCGTGGTGGCCGTGCACTCGCTGTCCAAGCGGTCCAACGCCGCCGGCCTGCGGGCCGGCTTCTACGCCGGCGACGCCGGCCTGGTGCGCTACCTCTCCGAGGTGCGCAAGCACGCCGGCTTCCTGGTGCCCGGACCGGTGCAGGCCGCGGCCGGGGTGGCACTGGAGGACGACGCCCATGTCGAGGCCCAGCGGGAGCTCTACCGCCAGCGGCTCGGGTACTTCCGGTCACTGCTGGCCGCCCTCGGCGTCGAGGCCGGCCTGCCCGGCGGCGGGTTCTACCTGTGGGCGCCGGCGCCGGGTGGCGACGCCTGGGCCTTCACCGAGCGCCTGGCCGTCGAGGCGGGCTGCCTGGTCAGCCCCGGTGACCTCTACGGCCCGCCCGGCGCCGGCCACGTCCGCATCGCCCTGGTCCGCCCCCTCGACCGGCTCCGGTTGGTGGCCCAGCGGCTGGGCATCACCGAACTGGAGTAAATAAGGGTCGGAATCCGACCCTTATTTACTCCAGAACGGAGGGGGACTGTGCGCATCGGCTTGGAGGTGGACCAGCACCGGCTGGAGTGGGCGGAACTGTTGCGGCGGGTGCGCTGGGGCGAGGACCACGGCTTCGACGGCGTGTGGCTGTTCGACCACTTCAAGGCCCTCTACGGGCAGGGGCCGGGGCCGTGCTTCGAGGGGTGGACGGCGCTGGCCGCGCTGGCGGCAGCCACCACCCGCGTGCGGCTGGGGCTCCTCGTCACCGGGGTGACCTACCGGCACCCGTCGGTGCTGGCCGCCGAGGCCGTCACCGTGGACCACGTGTCGGGCGGCCGGCTGGAGCTGGGCCTCGGCGCGGCCTGGTTCGACCAGGAGCACCGGGAGCTGGGCATCCCGTTCCCGCCCACCGGCGAGCGGATGAGCCGGCTGGAGGAGGCGGTCGAGGTGGTGCGGCTGCTCATGGCCACCGATGGCGCCACCTTCGACGGCCGCCACTACCAGCTCCGGAATGCCACCTACCGGCCCCGGCCGGTGCAGTCGCCCCACCCACCCCTGTGGATCGGAGGATCGGGGGAGCGGCGCACCCTGCCGCTGGCCGGCCGTAGGGCCGACGCCTGGCACACCTTCGCCTCGCCCGGCGCCGAGTACCAGCGCAAGTGGCGCATCGTGGCCGAGCACGCCGAGAAGGCCGGCCGTGACCCGGCGACGATCCTGCGGGCCACCAACCTGTCGCTGTCCGAACCGTGGGACGAGGTGCGGGCCACGGCCGAGGCCCGTATCGCCGACGGCGTCGGCTACCTCATCTGCAGCTGGCCGTCCGAAGGATGGGAGCGGCTGGAGGAGTTCGTCGAGTCGGTGCGGCCCCACCCCCCGTTTCTGGGGTAAATAGGTCACCGTTTCGGTGACCTATTTACTCCAGTCAGGAGGCGGCGGCGCGGCGCAGGCTGGTCCACGTGCCCCAGCCGGCGTCGGCGGTCACGCCGTCCCAGCCGCCGGGGAGGGCGGCCACCACGTCCTCGGCCGGGAGGTGGATGGGGGTGTCGTCGCCCAGGGTGTTGACCCAGAGCACCACCCCGCCCGGCGCGAGGGCGCGGTCCACCTCGGCGGGGAAGAGGAACATGTTGACCAGGGCCACGACGGCAGCGGTGCCCGTGCGGACGGGGAGGGCGGCCGCGTCGGCCTGCACCCGGGGAGCAGGGTTCTCGGCCGCCACAGCCAGCATCTGGGCCGACAGGTCGACGCAGACCATGGGCGAGAAGCGGGCCGCCAGCAGGGGTGTGGCCATGCCGGTACCGGCACCCACCTCCAGGCAAGGCCCGGCGGGGAAGGGGCCGCCCCGGTCGAGGGCGTCGGCCACCGCCTCCCGGCGGACGGCCGGGCCGCCGTCCCAGTCAGGCGCCAGGCTGTCGAACAGGGCCGCAACCTTGCCGGCCCGCTCGGGCGTC
Organism: Acidimicrobiales bacterium; assembly: GCA_050744785.1. GTDB lineage: Bacteria > Actinomycetota > Acidimicrobiia > Acidimicrobiales > JBOGHQ01. The sequence continues at coordinate 2,190 of JBOGHQ010000017.1, forward strand.
CAGGCCGACGGGTCGAAGGCGACGTGGCGGGTGATGGTCCGGATGGGGCCGTGCTCTTCGGGGAGGGAGGGCCGTCCCGCCCCGGCCGGCACCACCCGCTGGAGGCGGCGCAGCACGGTGGCTCAGCGTCGAAGCGGCTTGCGGCGCCGCCCCAGCCGGCCGGCCAGCGAGCCCTCGGCCGGAGCGGTGGCGGCGGTGGCCGCCAGCCGGTCCAACCGGTCGCGCAGCTCGGCCAGCTCCGCCTCCACCCGGGCCGCCAGGTCGGCCACGGCCGCCTCCAGGCCGGCCGGTGCCGAGGTGGCCGCGGAACCGAGACGGCCGGCGATGCCGGCCAGGGCCTCCTCGATGCGGTTGAGGCGCAGGTGGACTGCGTGGCCGGCGCCGCCATCGGGAACCCCGCCGGGGGCGGTCCCGGCCTCTTGCGAGCCGGTGGCGTTCGACGTTGGATGGCGGCCGGCCTCACCGCTGGCCACCGGCGCCCGTCC
>JBOGHQ010000018.1:0-2646 GCA_050744785.1 Acidimicrobiales bacterium
CCCGTCGGTAGGGCTTGGTCTCGAAGCTCGTGCGGACCATGTACACCTTGCACTCGATCTCGTACTGGGCGCAGGCGAAGGCCAGCGCCGTACCCCACTGGCCGGCGCCGGTCTCGGTCGTCAACCGCGCCGTGCCCGACTGCTGGTTGTAGAAGGCCTGCGGCACGGCGGTGTTCGGCTTGTGGGATCCGGCCGGGCTGCCCGACTCGTCCTTGTAGTAGATGCGGGCCGGCGTGCCGAGGGCCTGCTCCAGCCGCTCGGCCCGCACCAGCGGGGTGGGCCGCCACAGCCGGAGGACGTCCAGCACCTCCCCCGGGATGTCGACCCAGGGGTCGGCGCTCACCTCCTGGGCGATGAGGGCCATGGGGAACAGTGGGGCCAGGTCGTCGGGCCCCACCGGCTCCTTGGTGGCGGGGTGCAGGGGCGGCTGCAGGGGCTCGGAGAGCCGGGGCACCACGTTGAACCAGGCCTGGGGCACCTTGTCGGGCGGCAGCGTCCAGCGCATGGTCACTCCTCTCGCCGAGCGGCAAGCCGATCCTACGACCCGCGCCGTCCCCGGCCGTCCGGTCAGGCCCACCCCAGCTCGTCGAGGCGGTCGTCGTCGATGCCGAAGTGGTGGGCCACCTCGTGGACGACGGTGACCCGCACCTGGTCGACGACGTCCGCCTCGTCGTCGCACACCGCGCAGATCGCCCGGCGGAAGATGGTGATGCGGTCAGGCAGGGCGAAGCCGCCGTACTCGTAGCGCTCGGTGAGGGGGATGCCGTCGTAGAGGCCGAGCAACCCGCCCGGCGGGGTCACGTCGTCCACCACCACCGCCACGTTCTCCATCAGCCGGCCCAGCTCCTCGGGCAGGCCGTCCAGGGCCTCCTCCACCAGCCGGTTGAAGGCATCGGGCGGGACCTCGATCACGCGGGAGCCCTGAGCCGCTCAGGCCAGCTTGCCGGCGATGCTGCCCGCCGCCCGCAGGGCGACGCCGTCGGCGCCCTGGGTGCTCCAGTGGAACGAGGGTCGCCGGGCCGCCTCCTCCAGCAGGTCGTCGAGGAGGCGCCGGAACGGCACCACCGGCCCCGGCTCCACCCAGAGGTAGCGGGCCAGGGACCCGGGGATGGTGTTGATCTCGTTGACGTACAGCTCGGCGGCGTCGTCGCCGGCGGCCAGGAAGTCGAGGCGGGCCACCCCCCGCACGCCGGTCAGCCGGGCCACGGTGAGGGCGGCCTCCCGCACCCGGCCCTCCACCTCGGCCGGCAGGTCGGCGGGCAGCTCCCGCGGCGCCGAGGCCATGCCCTCGCCACCCAGGTACTTGTCGTGGTAGCCGAGGATGGGGCCGCCCTGGCGGCGGACCGGCTTCTCGATGGCCGACAGCTGCAGGTCGGGCCAGGACCGAACCGCCACGTTGAGGTCGAAGGCGTCGGCCCGGTAGGGCTCCACCACGGCGCCGGCCCGCAGGTGGGGACTGGCCGAGAGGAGATGGACGGCGGTGGTGGCGTCCTCGACCACCTCGATGCCGATGGACGAGCCGCCAAAGCGGGGCTTGACGATGGACGGGCCGTCCCACGGCACCTTGCCGAGGCCGGCGCCGAGGGCCAGCCGGGGCAGCGACGGCAGGCCGGCGGCGGTGACGACGTCGCCGAAGGCGAGCTTGTCCATCCCGAGGGCGGCCCCGGGGACGTTCGGGCCGGTGTAGGGGATGCCGGCCAGGTCCATGGCGGCCTGCACGGTGCCGTCCTCGCCGGGGCCGCCGTGACAGCAGTTCACCACCGCCGACAGCTCCAGGGCCCGGCGCTTCCCCACCAGACCCTCCCCCGCCACCAGCCGCAGCTGGCCCGACCTCCGGGGGACGCCGTCGGCAAAGGCCTCCGCCTCCAGGCCCGGGTCGACCTCCCAGAACTGGCCGTCCTTGGCCCAGTACACGCAGGACACCTCACCCAGGGCCCGGGCCGCCTGGAGCCCGGTGAGGATGCTCACGTCGTGCTCGGGCGACGGGCCACCGAAGAGGACTGCGGGCTTGGGCACGTTCTGGCGCTCCTCGCTGGGTCTGGCCGGTTACGGGAAGTGGTCGGGCAGGTCGTTCTCGTAGAGGATGGCGTCGCCCTCGCCGACATGCTCCCGTACCCAGGCGGCAGCCTCGTCCCTCGTGGCCACGGTGACAACCTCGGCCCCGCCGCCGGCCGCCCCCTCCAGCAGGGCGGGCCGGTTGGTGTGGCCCACCACCACCAGGTGGGAGGCGGCCGCCGACGCGGCGCGGGCGAAGGCGGTGTTCTCCTTGTGCTGCACCGGGCCCAGCTCCACCATGCCGGGGGTGACGACCACCCGGAGCCGGTCGGGCGAAGCGTGGCGGGCCAGGGCGGCCAGGGCACCGGCCGCACCGGCCGGGTTCGAGTTGTAGGTGTCGTCGAGGAGGGTGGCCCCCGCCGGTGTGGTGGTGACGCTGAGCCGGTGGGGCGCGGTGGGCAGGGTGGCCAGGCGGCCGGCCACCACCTCCTCTGGCACACCCAGCTCCAGGGCCACCGCCACCGCGCAGGCGACGTTGGAGAGGGCGCCGGCCTCAGCCGCCCTGCCGATGGCCCGACCGCCCACCCTGACCTCACCGCCCACCACCGCCACGTCGGCGGCCGGCGAGGGGCCGCCCGAGCAGCGCCGCAC
>JBOGHQ010000019.1:0-1615 GCA_050744785.1 Acidimicrobiales bacterium
ACCTGGGCCCAGGCGGGTGACCTGGCCCGACCGGCCACCAATCCGAGCCTGGTGCCGCTGCGGGACGGCCGGGTCCTGCTGGTGGGCTGGGCCACCCCGGCCAGCCCGGAGACGGCCCGGCCGCTCACCCAGGTGTTCGACCCGGCCGCGGGCACCTGGTCCGACACGGCAACGGTCCCGCCGGTCATGCCGGCGGGGAACGCCCTGCGGCTGGAGGGCCCGACGTGCGGTGCCGACTGCGGGAAGGTCCTCTCGGTCGGCGGCCGGGCGCCCCGGTGGAACGAGGGCGAGCAGTCGTGGAACTGGTGGCCGCAGCCCGTGGCCCACCTGTACGACCCCCGTTCTGGGGCGTGGGACACGGTGGGACCGACCACCTACGCCTGGGACCATCGGGCGACCCTCACCCTCCTCGCCGACGGCCGGGTGCTCGTCGTGGGCCTGGACATACGCGACGTCGGCGGCCAGATGGGCTCCAGGGGCGCCGCCGAGGTCTACGACCCGGCCGACCGGAGCTGGCAGCCCGCCGCCCCGCCACGGCACGAAACCAGCGACGTCAGCGCCACCCTGCTGGCCGACGGCAGCGTCCTCGTCGTCGGAAGCGACGTGCCGGCCGACGCCTACCGGGCCGCGACCTTCCACCCCTCGACACCCGACCCGGCCCACCCAGGGATGGTGGGCCACTGGGTCGAGGAGCGGCCCACGAGCTGGCCCCGCCGGAACCACGAGGCGACCATCCTGCCCGACGGGCGGGTGCTGGTGTCAGGGGGCTTCCGCACCGGCCCCGACCATGGGGGCTCCGATCCCCCGGAGGGGCCGGACGTGGCCCCGCCCAACCCCGGCCCGGCCAATTCGAGCACGGAGCTGTTCGATCCGGTCTCCCGCCGGTGGGCCACCGGCCCCACGATGAGCTTCATCCGGGCCGACCACACCGCCACCCTCATGGCCTGTGGGGTGCTGGCCGCCGGCGGCGTGAGCGGGACCATCGCCAACGAGTTTGACGGCCGCTACCAACCGACGGACCTGGCCGAGGTCTGGGACCTCGGGCTGTTCAAGTGGCTGCCCACCAACCGCTCCAGGGCGCCACGAGCCCAGCACGGCGCCGTGCTCCTCGGCGACGGCCAGGTGCTGGTCGCCGGGGGCGAGGCCGGCTCGCCCCCGACGTCGGAGGTCTACGAGCCGGCCTGCCTCGGCCCCCTGGTCACGGGCGTGATCCCGAACGCCGGGCCCCTGGGCGGCGGGACGCGGGTGACGGTGCTCGGTGCCGGCTTCGCCAAGGCCACCAGGGTGTCCTTCGGCAGCCGGTCGGTGACGGCCCAGCCCTGCCCGCTCGTGCGCCAGGCCTCGGACCCGCCCTGCTTCACCGTCGATGCGCCCGACGTGATCACCGTCTACAACCCCGCCGGGGAGCGCCCCGGCACGGTGCACGTCCGGGTCTCGACCGCCCTGGGCACCTCGCCGGAGATGGCGACCGACCGGTTCGAGTACCTGCCCGGGGAGGTGCCAGTACTCACGCTCCCGACCACTCCCACGGTCCCCAGCCCACCCGGCCCACCTGGCCCGTCCGCCCCGGGCGACCCTCCGGCCGGGCCCGTCCCACCACCGGCCGGGCCGGGGC
>JBOGHQ010000020.1:0-5042 GCA_050744785.1 Acidimicrobiales bacterium
CCGTGGCACCGGTGGGCGTCGGGCTGGGCGCCGCCGCCGTGGTCCTGCCGGCCCCCTTTGTGACGTCGTTCGTCTCGGTGGCCCTCTTCATGGCCAGCATCGTCGGCATCGGCGTGGTGGACCGCCACCTGGACAGCCGCCGCACTGCCCCGGCGCCGGCCGCCGCGTCGGCCCCGCAGTCCACCTTCCGGGCCGCCGCCGCCCCAGCCGCCGCCCCCCTCGAACCAGTGGGGGACCTCGTCACCGCGCTGGTCGCCGAGGGCACCCGTGCCGCCGCCGACCTGGCCGCCATCGCCGAGTCGGTGGGTGGCCTGTCGGCCGCCCTCCCCCAGATCACTGCGCCCGACGCCGGTGACCTGGAGGCCATCGCCCGGGGCGAGGTGGACGTCGACCTCAGCTCGGTGGCGGTCAACGCCAACCTGACCCACGGCGCGGGGATGTGCCCCAGCGTGCGCGTCCTGGGCGTGGAGATCGGCTGTCCCCTGAACCGGCCCCCGGACGACCCCGTGCCCCTCACCGAGGCGAAGGCGGTGGCCGCCGAGGCGGCCAAAGCTGCAGCCCGGGCCCAGCAGGGTGCGGCCGACACGGCGCAGAACGTCGTGACCGAGGCCGTGCAGGCCGGCCAGGAGCGGCTACCCACCGCGCCCCCCGGCGGCTGAGCCACCCGCCGCGAAAAAGCCCCTGCGCAACCGGCAGGGGCTTCTCCTATGTGGTCGGGACCGCAGGGCGTTGGCCCCGGCCCCGGCGACGGGCGCTACAGAGGCCGGACGCTCGCGGCCTGGAGGCCCTTGGGGCCCTCCTGGACCTCGAACTCGACCTGCTGACCTTCCTCCAGCGATCGGTACCCATTCGTCTGAATGGCGCTGAAGTGCACGAACACGTCGGCACCCTCGGGCTGCGAGATGAACCCGTAGCCCTTCTCTGCGTTGAACCACTTGACCGTTCCGGTCGCCACGATGGCGATCCTCCTTCTTGTCCGTCAGCTACTGAGGAGAATGCCTCCGTGCGACTGCGTCGTGCGATACAGCAAGTCTCCGCCCGGAGACGTTAGCAGCCAGGCCTTGCCGCGCAAGGGCCTGCGTCTCCGTTCAGCGGTGAACGGTGGTGCCGGCCGTCGTGTCCTGGACGACGTAGCCAAGGGCGACGAGCTGGTCCCGGATGGCGTCCGAGCGGGCGAAGTCCTTGGCCGCCCGGGCGTCGTCACGCTCGGCCACCAGTCGCCGGGTGTCCTCGTCCAGCTCCGTGTCGGCGGCCCGCGCCGTCAACCCCAGCGCGCCCGACACCACCAGCAAGGCGTCGACGAGGAGGGCGGCGGTGGCCAGGTCGTCCTGCCCCAGGGCGGTGTTGGCCCTGGTGACCAGGTCGAACAGCAGGGCGGTGACGGCCGGGGTGGCCAGGTCGTCGTCCATGTGGCGCCGGAAGCGCCCGAGGGCCTCGGGGTCGGGGCGCTCGCCCGGCGGCCAGGGGCGGCGGTCGCCCACCGCCTCCCACCGCCGCACCAGGTCGTCCAGCCGCTCCAGGGAGCGCTCGGCCGCCTCGATGACCTTCGGCACCACCTCGAGCGGCGAGCGGTAGTGCGATTGGAGGACCACCAGGCGGTAGGCGCGCGGGTCGGTCCGGGAGAGCAGGTCGGGGAGGGTGGTGAAGTTGCCGAGCGACTTGGACATCTTCTCCCCGGCCGTCTCCACGAAGGCGTGGTGCATCCAGTGGCGGGCGAAGGTGTGACCGAGGGCCACGGCCTGGGCCCGCTCGTTCTCGTGGTGGGGGAAGCGCAGGTCCATCCCCCCGGCGTGCAGGTCGAAGCCGTCGCCCAAGAGCTCCAGGGACATCACCACGCACTCGGTGTGCCATCCGGGGCGCCCCTCGCCCCACGGCGACGGCCAGGCCGGCTCCCCGGGCTTGGCCTTCTTCCAGAGGGCGAAGTCGGCCGGCGACTGCTTCCCCTCCGCCACGTCGACTCGCTCCCCGGCCCGCAGCATGTCCAGCGACTGGCCGGCCAGCAGACCGTAGCCATCCACCTCCTCCACCGCGAAGTACACGCCGTCGGCCGTCTCGTAGGCGATGCCCCTGGCGAACAGGTCCTCGATGAGGGCGATCATCCCGTCCACGAAGTCGGTGGCATGGGGGTCCTCGTGGGGGCGCTGGACACCGAGGGCGTCGACGGCGTCGTACCACTGCTTCTCGTACTCGACCGCAACGTCCTCCGAGGACCGCCCCTCCTCGTTGGCCCGCTTGATGATGTTGTCGTCGATGTCGGTGATGTTGGAGACGAGCCGGACCTCGAAGCCGGCCCATTCCAGGTAGCGGCGCAGGACGTCGTACACGAGCAGGTTGCGGCCGTGGCCGATGTGGGGCGGGCCGTAGACGGTGGGGCCGCACACGTAGATCGACACCTTGCCGGGATCGCGCAGTTCCAGTTCGCGGACGGTGCCCAATGCGGTGTCGTGAAGGCGCAGCACGCAGGTACGGTAACGCCACCATGCGTGCCGGCGTCCCCGAAAAACCCTCCCTCGAAGGACTCGAGGCGCGCTGGGAGGCGCGCTGGGAGGCGGACGGCACCTACCACTTCGAGCGCCGCGGCCCCCGGGCAGAGGTGTTCGCCGTGGACACCCCGCCGCCCACCGTCAGCGGGTCACTGCATGTCGGCCACGTGTTCTCCTACACCCACACCGACACGGTGGCCCGGTTCTGGCGCATGCGGGGCAAGCAGGTCTTCTACCCGATCGGCTGGGACGACAACGGGTTGCCCACCGAGCGGCGGGTCCAGAACTACTTCGGCGTCCGCTGCGATCCGCACCTTCCGTACGACCAGGACCTCCGGCCGCCAGGGTCGGGCGCCAAGGAGCAGGTCGCCGTCTCCCGGCCCAACTTCGTGGAGCTGTGCCACCGGCTCACCGCCGAGGACGAGCAGGCCTTCGAGGCCCTCTTCCGGCGCCTGGGGCTGTCGGTCGACTGGCGCACCACCTACACCACCATCGGGGAGCAGGCCCAGAAGGTGTCCCAGCTGGCCTTCCTGCGCCTGCTCGACGCGGGCGTGGCGTACCAGCGGGTGGCCCCCACCCTGTGGGACGTCGACTTCCAGACCGCGGTGGCCCAGGCCGAGCTGGAGGACCGGGAGACCGCCGGCGCCTACCACCGCATCCGCTTCGGCGACATCGAGATCGAGACCACCCGGCCCGAGCTGATCCCCGCCTGCGTGGCCCTCGTGGCCCACCCCGACGACGCGCGCTACAAGCCCCGCTTCGGCCACACCGTGCCCACGCCGCTGTTCGACTTCGAGGTCCCGGTGCTGGCCCACGAGCTGGCCGACCCCGAGAAGGGGTCGGGCATCGCCATGATCTGCACCTTCGGCGACGTCACCGACGTGCTGTGGTGGCGGGAGTTGGGCCTACCGGTGCGCAGCGTGCTGGGGCGGGACGGGCGGGTCATCGACACGCCGCCCGAGGGCGTGCCCGACGGCGAGGCGTGGCGCGCCCTAGCCGGCGCCACGGCCAAGCAGGCCCGGGCCCGGATCGTCGACCTGCTGCGGGCGTCGGGCGACCTGATCGGCGAGCCCCGGCCCATCACCCACCCGGTCAAGTTCTTCGAGAAGGGCGACCGGCCACTCGAGATCGTCACCAGCCGGCAGTGGTTCATCAAGGTGCTGGACGAGAAGGAGCCGCTCAAGGAGCGGGGCCGGCGGCTGCGCTGGCGCCCACCGTTCATGCAGGCCCGCTACGAGAACTGGGTGGACGGTCTCAACAGCGACTGGCTCATCAGCCGGCAGCGGTTCTTCGGCGTGCCCTTCCCCCTGTGGTACCCGCTGGGCGACGACGGCCAGCCCGACTTCGACCGGCCCCTGCGGCCGGACGCGGCCGCGCTGCCCGTCGACCCGTCCACCGACGTCCCGCCCGGCTACTCCGCGGACCAGCGGGACCAGCCGGGCGGCTTCACGCCCGACCCCGACGTCATGGACACCTGGGCCACGTCGTCGCTCACGCCCCAGATCGCGGGCGGGTGGGCGGTGGACGACGAGCTGTTCGGCATGGTGTTCCCGATGGACGTGCGGCCCCAGGCCCATGACATCATCCGCACCTGGCTGTTCTCCACCGTGGTTCGTTCCCACCACCTGCACGACTCGCTGCCGTGGACCGACGCCGCCATCTCCGGATGGATCCTGGACCCCGACCGCAAGAAGATGTCGAAGTCGAAGGGCAACGTGGTGACGCCCATGGCCCTGCTGGACCAGTACGGCTCCGACGCGGTGCGCTACTGGGCCGCCAGCGGCCGCCCCGGCACCGACACCGCCTTCGACGAGAACCAGATGAAGAACGGGCGGCGCCTGGCCATCAAGGTCCTCAACGCCTCCAAGTTCGTGCTGTCGCTGCCGACCGCCGAGGGGGCCCCGTCGGAGCCGGTGGACCTGTCCCTGCTGGCTGGGCTCAGCCGGCTGGCGGACGAGGCGACCGCCGCCCTCGAGGGCTACGACTACGCCAGGGCACTGGAGCGCACCGAGTCGTTCTTCTGGTCGTTCTGCGACGACTACCTGGAGCTGGTCAAGAACCGGGCCTACCAGGGCGAGGAGGGCGGGGCGGCCAGCGAGTCGGCCTCGGCCACCCTGCGCCTGGCCCTGTCCGCCTTCCACCGCCTCTTCGCCCCCTTCCTGCCCTTCGTCACCGAGGAGGTCTGGTCCTGGTGGCAGGAGGGGTCGGTCCACCGGGCGTCGTGGCCCGGCGCCGCCGGCGTGGGCGGTGGGGCCGGCGCCGGCGACCCACTGGTGCTGGAGGCGGCCAGCGTCGTCCTGCGGGCCGTCCGAAAGGCCAAGAGCGAGGCCAAGCAGTCCCAGCGCGCCCCGGTGTCGATGGTGCTCGTGCGGGACACCAGGGCCCGCCTCGACGCCCTGGCCGCGGCCGAGGCCGACCTCCGCGACGCCGGCTCCATCGCCGACCTGCGCCTCGAGGAGGCCGAGACCTCGTCCGTCGAGGTGACGCTGGCCGGCGCCGGCGCGGCCTGACCCCACGTCCCGAGTAAATAGGGCCCGGATTCCGGGCCCTATTTACTCG
>JBOGHQ010000021.1:0-1760 GCA_050744785.1 Acidimicrobiales bacterium
TCGCCATCCTGGCCGCCGTGATCGGTGCCGCCGTGGGCGGCGGCGTGGGCGCCGTGCTGGCCGGCGGCGACGGCGACGGTGACCGCGACACGAGCGATGCGGCCTCGTCCGCCACCACCACGCCCACCTTCAGCCCCAACACCAGCCGCCTGGCCCGGCCCCAGGACATCCAGGGCGTGCTGGCCAAGGTCCAGCCCGGCGTGGTGGCGGTCCGGGCCGCCAACTTCGGCGGCGGCGGCGGGTTCGACCTGGGCGTCAACCCGGTCCAGGGCGCCGGCACGGGGGTGATCCTCAACACCGAAGGCGACATCCTCACCAACGCCCACGTCATCGAGGGCGCCACCGAGATCTTCGTCACCTTGTTCGGCGAGCGGGAGCCGCGGGTAGCGGACGTGGCGGGGGCCGACCGCGACGCCGACCTGGCCGTCATCCGGTTGCGGGACACCTCCGGGCTGGACGGCCGCCCCGTGGAGCTGGGCTCGTCGGCCGAGGTGAAGGTGGGCGACGACGTGGTGGCCATCGGCAACGCCCTGGCCCTGCCGGGTGGGCCCACCGTCACGGCGGGCATCGTGTCGGCGCTGGAGCGCTCGATCAACCAGCTCACCAACCTCATCCAGACCGACGCGGCCATCAACCCCGGCAACTCGGGGGGGCCGCTGGTGAACAGTGAGGGCGAGGTCATCGGCATCAACACCGCGGTGGCCGGCCAGCGGGCCCAGAACATCGGCTTCGCCATCGCCATCGACACCGTCAAGCCCCTGCTCGAGCGCCTCCAGCGGGGCGAGGAGGCCCCGCCCCAGGGCTTCCTCGGGGTGGAGACCGCCACGCTCACGCCGGAGATCCGGTCCCGGCTCGGCTTCTCGGCCGAGGCCGGCGCCATCGTGCTGGCGGTGGTTCCGGGCTCGCCCGCCGCCGCCGCCGGCCTGGCGGAGAACGACGTGATCACCCGCATCGGCGACCAGGACATCGACACCAACACCAACCTCCAGGTGGCGGTGCGGTCGCACCGGCCCCAGGAGGAGGTCGAGATCGTGTGGATGCGCGGCGACGAGGAGCAGCGGGCCACTGTCACCCTCGGCACCCGGCCGCCGTCCTAGCTGGGTATGGAGTGAGCGAAGCGAACGAATGAGGCCGAGGCACTAGTCTCGACCGTCTCATGTCCACCATGCCCTCCGGCGCCGACGAGCAGGCCGCGCAGCAGCCGCCGCGCGGCCACGTCCGCATCGTCTATCTCGGTCCGGTGGCACCCCACTGGGACCTCCAGTCGGCCTTCGGCGACCGGGTGCTGATCGAGGAGTTCCGGCAGCGGGCCATGGCGCGCCTGGTGCTCCTGCCGCCCCACGACCCCCAGTTCCGGCGCAACCGGGAGCGGGTGGCCCGCGACGCCGAGCGGGAGAGCCTGCACCTGGAGTGGGACCTGGGCATCCCCGAGGACGACGAGGTGGGCGGCTCCCGCTGACAGCACGGCGCACGGTCCGGCACTGATCACGGCGCCGGGCGGCGCCCCTGGTCTCGCCCCCGCTCCGCTTCGGCTCGCCCGGGACCTCCCTTGGGCCCGGCCGGGTCAACAGCGACGCCTGACCCACTCGTAGAGTGTGGGGCCATGGTGGAGTTCTCCACGGCCACGGCGGTCGCCGTCGGCGCCGGTGGCGGCGCCTGCCTCCTCCTCCTGCTGTCCCTGCTGGTGCGCGCCGGCCGGCGCCGGCGGGCCACGGGGCGGCGGCTGGCTTCCATCGCGGCGCGACTGGAGGGGCCCGGCG
>JBOGHQ010000022.1:0-10081 GCA_050744785.1 Acidimicrobiales bacterium
CGAGGCGGGTGAGCTCGGCCAGGCCCCGGGTGATGAGGGCGGCCCGGGTGTTGTCGCCGAACCCGAGCCCGTCGCCCATCCCCGACGCGATGGCGATGACGTTCTTCAGGGCGCCGGCCATCTCGCACCCCACCACGTCGGTGTTGGTGTAGACGCGCAACAGGTCGGTGCCGAACAGGTACTGGAGCTCCACCGCCAGGGCCTCGTCCTCCATGGCGACCACCGAGGCGGCCGGCTGCCCGGCCACGATCTCGCCGGCCAGGTTGGGCCCGGTCAGCACGCCGGCCGGGCACCCGGGGAGGACCTCGGCCACGATCTCTGTCATGCGGTTGAGGGTCTGCTGCTCGAGGCCCTTGGCCAGGCTCACCACCGGGGTGCCGGCCGCCACGTAGGGCCGGGCCCGCTCCGCGATGCCGCGGAACCCATGGGACGGCACGGCCATGACCACCACTGACGCGCCGGCCAGGGCCTCCTCCAGGTCGGCGGTGGCCACCAGCGAGGGTGGGAGCTCGGCGTCGGGCAGGTAGTCGGCGTTGCGGTGGGCCGTGTTGAGCGAGCGGGCCAGCTCGGCCCGGCGGGCCCACAGCACGGTGGGAACGCTCCGGACGAGCAGCGACGCCATGGTCGTGCCCCAGGTGCCGGCCCCGAGCACGGCGATCCTCGTGGACATCGCCGCCACCATACGGGCGGGGCCGGCTGTCCGGTCACGGAAGGGCCGCAAATACACTCTGCACCGTGCGCGACGAGTTCGTCATCGCCCAGCTGTCCGACCTGCACTGCGGCTCGCCGTTCTTCGATGGCGCCCTGCTGGAGGCGGCGGTGGCCGAGACGATCGCGGTGCGACCCGACCTGGTGGTGGTGGGCGGCGACCTCACCACCGACGGCTACGCCCACGAGTTCAGGGCCGCCCAGCAGTACCTGCAGCCGCTCTTCGACGCGGGGCTGCGCACCCTCGTCATCCCCGGCAACCACGACTCCAAGAACGTGGGGTACCTCCACTTCCGCGACAGCTTCGGGCCCGGCGACGGCGCGGGTGGCAAGGGCGACAGCGTGCTGCACATCTCGGGCGAGACGCCGCTGTCCATGCGCGTGGTGGCCATCGACTCGTCCAAGCCGGACCTGGCCGAGGGCGAGGTGGGGCGGGAGCGCTACGACTGGATCCGCCAGCAGTTCGCCGGCGAGGCCGACGTGCGCACCTTCGTCCTCCACCACCATCTGGTGCCGGTGCCGGGCACGGGGCGGGAGCGCAACGAGGTGTGGGACGCCGGCGACGTGCTCACCTTGCTCCACGACCTCGACGTACACCTCGTGCTGTCCGGCCACAAGCACGTGCCCCACGCCTGGTTGCTCAACGACACCCTGATCGTCAACTCGGGCACGGTTTCCTCCTACCGCCTCCGGGGCTACACGCGGCCCTCCTACAACCTGCTCGAGGTGACGCCCGACATCATCCGGGTCACCCTGCGCTACCCCGGCGTCGGCGAGCGGGTGGGGGCCGAGCTGGACCGGCAGGCCATGCGGCTCAAGACCAGCCCCGAACTGGCCGGCATGTTCTCCAAGACGGGATGGACGCCATGACACCCGGTTTCGTTCGCATGTTCCACACCGCCCTCGACCCCGCCGACCTTGAGCAGGGTCGCCGGCTCTTCGCCGACGACATCCTGCCCGTGTTCCGGGACATGGACGGCTGCCTCAGCATGGAACTGGTCCTCAGCGTGGAGCACAACCCGGGCGGCCTCCTGGAGTGCACCGCCCTCTCCCGCTGGGTGAGCAGGGAGGCCATGGAAGCCGCCATGGGCTCCCGTGCCGCCAAGGAGGCGCAGGTCCGCATCTTCCAGCTGCTGCGGCAGGAGCCGGTGGTGCGGGTCTTCGAGGTCCTCGAATAGCGCCCCCGCCCACCGCCGTGCTGGTGCCCGTGAAGGCCTTCGACCAGGCCAAGGAGCGCCTCGCCCCGGCACTCCCGCCGCACCGTCGCGCCGACCTGGCCCGTGTCATGGCCGAGGCCGTGCTGCGGGCGGCGGCACCGCTCCCGGTGGCGGTGGTGTGTGACGACGACGGCGTGCGGGCCTGGGCCTGGTCCCACGGCGCTGATGTGGTGTGGGCACCCGGCCGGGGGCTGGACGGTGCCGTGGCCCACGGCGTGCAGGTCCTCGCCGCCGGCGGCGCGAGCCGGGTCATCGTGGCCCACGCCGACCTGCCCCAGGCCTCGGACCTGGCGTGGGTGGCCCGATTCCCCGGTGTCACCATCGTCCCCGACCGGCGCGACGACGGCACCAACGTGCTGGCCGTGCCGGTGAGCCCGCCCTTCCCGTTCTCCTACGGCCCGGGATCGTTCGGCCGGCACGCCCGGGCCGCGCTGGCCCTCGGCCTCCCGTTGCGGGTGGTGCGGGAGCCGCACCTGGGCCGGGACGTCGACGAGCCGGCCGATCTGGCGCCGGCCGGGCTGGGGCCGGTAGGGACGGGCTGGTGACCTTCTCCACCGCGCCCAGCATCAACCTCGCCGTCCCCGAACGGGCCCTGGCGGTGGGTGCCCATCCCGACGACGTGGAGTTCGGCTGCGGCGCCACCCTGGCCAAGTGGGCCGCGGCCGGGTGCGAGGTCCACCACCTGGTCTGCACCGACGGGTCCAAGGGCACCTGGGACCCCGACGAGGACGTCATCGCCCTGGTGGCCCTCCGCCAGGAGGAGCAGCGGGCCGCGTCACGAGCCCTGGGTGGCAAGGGGCGGGTGGTGTTCCTCGGCTGGCCGGACGGCGAGCTCGAGGCCGGCCTGGAGCAACGGGGCCAGGTGGCCGCCGCCATCCGGCGCATCCGGCCCGACGTGGTGCTGGGCCACGACCCCTGGCGGCGCTACCGCCTGCATCCCGACCACCGTGCCGCCGGGTTCCTCCTCACCGACGGCATCGTGGCGGCGCGCGACCCGCACTTCTTCCCCGAGCAGGGCCTGGAGACCCATCGCCCCTCGGCGCTGCTGCTGTGGGAGGCCGACGAGGTCGATCACGTGGAGGACGCCAGTGGCTTCGCCGACGCCAAGCTGGCCGCCCTGCTCGAGCACCGCAGCCAGTTCCGTTCCACGATGCACATCGACGACCCCGAGGCCGCCGACGAGGTGGAGGGGTTCGGAGCCAGGATGCGGGCGCGCCTCGAAGAGCACGGGGCGATGGGTGCCCTCCCCCTCGGTGAAGCCTTCAAGCTGCTGACGAAGCTCTGAAGCGGCGGCGGGCGCCTCTACGGCCGCCGCCGCCTCACTGGCGCTACGCCTTCTTGGCGGTGGCCTTCTTGGCCGGGGCCTTCTTCGCCGCGGTGGCCTTCTTGGCCGGGGCCTTCTTGGCCGCGGTGGCCTTCTTGGCCGGGGCCTTCTTGGCCGCGGTGGCCTTCTTGGCCGGGGCCTTCTTCGCCGCGGTGGCCTTCTTGGCCGGGGCCTTCTTGACGGCGGCCTTCTTCACGGCCGTGACGGCCTTCTTGGCCGGAGACTTCCTGGCGGCCGCGGCCTTCTTGGCCGGTGCCGCCTTCTTCGCTGCGGCCTTCTTCGCAGTAGGACTCATGGTCCGAACCCGCCTTTCGCTAGCGCTTCTTGGTGGACTTGACGGCCTTCTTGGCCGGAGACGCCTTCTTGGCCGGCGCCTTCTTTGCCGGCGCCGCCTTCTTGGCCGACGCCTTCTTGGCGGGCGAGGCCCCCGCCGCCTTCTTGGCCCCCGCCGCCTTCTTGGCCTTGGGGTTCAGGGCGGCCTTGAAAGCCGCGGCCGGCGTGAAGCGAACGCCTTGCGATGCCGCGATCTTCACCGGCTCGCCGGTCTGAGGGTTGCGGCCGGTGCGCGCCGCCCGCGCCGACGGGTTGAATGTGCCGAACCCGAACAGGCTCACCCGCTCGCCGGCCGTGATGGCCGAGACCACCAGGTCGAGCGTGTGGTCCACCGCGGACTCGGCCTGACTTCTCGAGAGGCCGGCAGCGTCCTTGACCTTCTCGATCAGTTCAGCCTTGTTCACACGCGCCCTCCTGGGATCGGGGAAGTACGAGGACAAATCAAAGAGGAAGCAACCGTCGAGGTCAAGCATTTCCGTCATGGATTCCCTTGTCCCACAAGGCTTTCTGAGACGACGTGCAGAGAAACCCTTGTGCCACAAGGGTTTCTCCGTCGACTCCGTTCCCTCCTGCGTTCGTTGGTTGATGGCCAGAACGGCGCCGTCGTGGGACCACAATCGTTGTCGCGGCACTACCGTCGCTGGCGGTGGAGCGGTCCACGGTGCGTATCTATGAGCAGCGCGGGGCAGAGTGGGCAGCTCGGCGGCGGCCCGTCCGAGCTGGTGATGCAGCTGCGTTCGGACGGCTCGTGCCGGCCGGCCGCGTGCGAGCCGACCTCGGTTGCGGCGCCGGCCGGTACACCTCGGATCTCGGGCGACCGGTGGTCGCCCTCGACGCCGCCGGGTCGATGCTGGACCTGCTGCACCACGCCGCGCCCCATGCCTGGGCCGTCCGCGGCGACATCGAGGCGCTGCCGTTCCGGTCCGGGTCACTGGCGGGGGCCTGGGCCAACATGAGCTACCTCCACGTGCCGAGGGTGCGCCTTCCCCTCGCGCTGGCCCACCTGCACTGGGCCCTCCGCCTCGCCGCCCCGGTGGACGTGCAGGTGCTCAGCGGCGACTACGAGGGCAACGCCTTGCCGTCCGACGACATCGGTGGTCGCTTCTTCGCATCCTGGGAGCCGGACCGGCTGGGCGACGTGCTCACCGGCGCCGGCCTCGACGTCGAGTCAGTGGAGGTGGACAAGGACGTGGTGCGGGCCCGAGCCCGGCGGGCCCGCACGTTGCCCGACACCGTGGGGGCCGGGATGCGCCTGCTCGTGTGCGGTCTCAACCCGAGCCTCTACGCCGCCGACCGCGGCGTGGGCTACGCCCGTCCGGGCAACCGGTTCTGGCCAGCCGCACTCCAGGCCGGCCTGGTGACGCGCCTCGGTGACCCGCTCCATGCGCTGGTGGCCCACGGCATGGGCATGACGGACCTGGTCAAGCGGGCCACTCGTGCCGCAGCCGAGCTCACCCGGGCCGAGTACGAAGCGGGGATCGGGCGGGTGGAGCGGCTGGTCAGGTGGTTGGAACCGGGTGCGGTGTGCTTCGTGGGCCTGGAGGGGTACCGCTCGGCGGTGGACCGCAACGCCACCGCCGGGCCGCTGCACCGCTCCTTCGGCGGGCGGCCCGCCTACCTGATGCCCTCCACCAGCGGCCTCAACGCCCGCTCGTCCATGGCCGTCCTGGCCGACCACCTGGCCGCCACCGCCGGCCTGGCCGGCGCCTGATGCCGGCCCTCCGGGTGGCCCTCTTCGCCCTTGGGGCCGGGCTGGCGGCGTGGTCGCTCTGGTCGGCGGTACGCACGATGGTCGTGCCCCGATCCCTGCAGTCGGTCCTGGCCCGGGCCGTGTTCGAGGGCGTGCGAGGGGTCCTGCGCCTCCTGCTCGGCCGCAACCCGCCCTACGAGCGGGCCGACCGGGTCATGGCCCACTTCGCCCCGGTGAGCCTCATGACCCTGCCCGTGGTGTGCCTGGCCATCGTGGCCCTCGGCTTCGCCGCCATGTTCTGGAGCTTCGGCTCCCGCAGCGCCCGGGACGCCTTCGAGCTGTCCGGGTCCTCGCTGCTCACCCTCGGCACCCGCTCCGCCGGCGACCTGCCCACCCAGCTGCTCAGCTTCGTCGAGGCCGGCATGGGCCTCGGCCTGGTGGCCCTCCTCATCGCCTACCTCCCGAGCATCTACGCCACCTTCAACCGGCGGGAGGTGGCCGTGGCCCTGTTGGAGGTGCGGGCCGACAGCCCGCCGTCGGGACCGAACATGATCCTGCGGTACCACCGCATCGGCTGGGATGGCGGGCTCACCCAGGTCTGGAAGGACTGGGAGACCTGGTTCGCCGACGTGGAGGAGAGCCACTCCTCGCTGCCCGCCCTGGTCTTCTTCCGGTCCCCGCAGCCCTACCGCTCGTGGGTGACCGCGTCCGGTGCCGTGCTGGACGGCGCCGCCCTGCGGGCCTCCACCATCGAAGGCCCCAGGGATGCCGAGGCGGACCTGTGCATCCGGGCCGGCTACGTGGCCCTCCGCCACGTGGCCGACTTCTTCCAGATCCCCTACGACCCCGATCCCGCACCGGGCGACCCGATCTCGGTCACCCGCGAGGAGTACGACGCTGTCTGCCAACGCCTGGCCGACGCCGGCGTGCCGCTCAAGCAGGACCGTGACCAGGCCTGGCTGGACTTCGCCGGGTGGCGCGTCACCTACGACGCCGCCCTCACCGGCCTGGCCGCCCTCACCATGGCCCCGCCCGCGCCCTGGTCCTCGGACCGCGGCACGCCCTTCCTCCGCCCACCCCTCCTGCACCGGCGGGCCCGGCGCCGGAGGGACCCCACCGTGGCCGAGCCCGACGGCTGAGTCAGACGGTGACGGAAGGGCGGGTGGTGAACCCGAGGGCCCAGGCCTCTTCGGTGGCGCCGTCCACGGTGAAGCGCCATGTGTAGCGGTTCCCGGGGGTGAGGGGAAGCGGCCCCAGGTTGATGGCCAGCGGCAGGTCGATCGGTGTGCCGGCCGGCACGCCCTCGGGCCGGCCCACCTGAAAGTCGCCCCGGATCTCGATCAGCTGCGAGCTCCCTTCCGGCGTCTGGAAGGAGACCTCGCGGCCGTCGGCGTCCACCAGGAACAGCTCCCAGTGGTGCGCCTCGGCCGCCTCGTGCCAGTCGACCTCGAGCTTGATGGCCACCGCCGAGGGGGCCGGGTCCGGCCCGGTGATGCTCCAGCCCCCGCCGAGGATGTAGAGCTTGCCGTCGGCGACCTGGGCCGCGTCGCAGAGCATCATGGTCACCCGCACGCCCGCCAACCTAGCCACCGCGGCCGGCGCCCCGGTCCGGAGCCCCGTAAGGCCCGCCTTGGAACAACTGGCACGGCCGTGGCCCGTTCGCCCTTGTGGTGGCTGCCTCGTCGGCCTTCGGCCGTCCAAGTTGTTCTGCGGCGATCCCTAAGCGGCTTTACAGTCGACCCCGGCGTGGACGATCCTTGGTTGCTTCGGTAGGGCGCCGAAAGAGCGAGGCGAGAGATGGCCGACGGCGGAACCGGTGAGCGGAATCCCCGCCACCTGCACTTCCTGGACAACCTGGCCCGGCGGGAGGCGGTCGTGGCCGGCCTCGCCGCGCAAGCCAGGGACACCCGGGGGGAGGTGGAGCGTTGCCTGGCCTGGATGGGCGTGCAGCGCCAGGCGGCCCGCTGCCTGCGGGAGATCGCAGCCGGCGGCGACCGTCGCCTGAAGCCCCTGGCCGCCGAGGTCGACCAGCACCGCAAGACCCTGGAAGCAGCCGGGGCGGAGGGGGCTGGCGAGGTGGCAAAGGCCGAACCCCCCGTGCGCGCCGAGGCAGCCCGTCGGGTGGGCATCCGCCTGGCGGTGGTCGGCAAGGGCGGTGCGGGCAAGACCATGATCTCGGCCACGCTGGCCCGGGCGCTCGGCCGCCAGGGCCGCCAGGTGCTGGCCGCCGACCTCGACACCAACCCCGGCCTGGCCTACAGCCTGGGCCTCGGACCACACGCGTCCGGCGTGCCCCGGGACGTGGAGGAGGCCGCCGGCGCCATGTACGGGTGGCGGCTGGCCTCTGGCGTGAGCCCGGCCCAGGCCGTCGACCGGGCCGCGGTGGGCGGGCCCGACGGGGTGCGGTTCCTCAGCCTCGGCAAGATCGACGACCCCGAGAAGCAGATGCCGAAGCAGACGGTGAACGCCATCAAGCAGATCCTCGACGGCTTCGGCGAGCCGGACTGGGACGTGGTGGGCGACATGGAGGCCGGGCCCACCACGCCGTTCGAGCGCTACCACTCCTTCGCCGACCGGGTCATCGTGGTGGTGGGACCGGCCTGGCGGTCCGCCCTCACCGCCCGCCGGCTCCTGCCCATCGTGGGGGACGTGCCCACGCTCATCGTGGCCAACCGGTTCCGCGACGAGCCGGACCACCCCGGCCTCGAGCCCACCGTACGCATCCCCTACGACCCCGAGGTGGCCGAGGCCGAGCGCCTGGGCCTCGCCCCCCTGGACCACTGCCCCGACGCGCCGGGCGTCAAGGCCGTCGAGCAGCTGGCCCAGTCGTTCCTACCTGAGGAGGTGCCCTTGTGAAGATCGCCATCACGGGCAAGGGCGGTTCCGGGAAGACCACCGTGGCCGGCTCGCTGATCCGCCAGCTGGCGAAGGCCGGCCACAAGGTCGTCGCCGTGGACGCCGACCCCAACCCCAACCTCGGCATCTCCATCGGCCTGCCCCGGGACTCGGTGGAGACCATGCGGCCCATCCTCAACGCCCTCCTCGAGAGCGGGCACACCCACAGCGACCCCACGCCCGAGCCCGACGAGCTGCTGGCCCGCTACGGGCTGGAAGCCCCCGACGGCATCGTCCTGGTGGCCACCGGCAAGATCGAGCGGCCCACCGACTCGTGCCTGTGCTGCGGCTCCCACAACACCACCAGGCAGTTCTTCGGACAGCTGCCCGACGACGGCCGCACCGTGGTTGCCGACCTGGAGGCCGGCCTCAACGACCTCATGTGGGCCAAGCCCGGCCCCGAGGACACCGTGCTGGTGGTCGCCGAGCCCAGCGCCAAGTCGGTGGAGGTGGCCCGACGGGCCTGCCGCATGGCCGAGGCCATGGGTGTCACCCGCATCCTCGGCATCGCCAACCGGGCCAGCAGCGAGGACGACGTCACCCGGCTGAGCGAGGCCCTGGGCGTCGAGGTCGTGGCCGTGGCCGAGGACCCTGTGGTGGAGAAGGCCGACCATGAGGGCGTGGCCGCCTACGACGTCGACCCCGGCTCGCCCGCCAACCTCGGCGTGGGCGCCATCCTGGACCGCCTGGTACGGGCCTGACCCGAAGGGTTTCTGCACGCTCAGGTCCGCAGAGCGGACCTCAGCGTTTCAGATCCGGCGGATCGCTCAGCCGGACAGCAGGTCCCTGGCGCCCGTCTCCAGTGACGGGTGCCGGAGCTTGCACAGCGCCCGGGACTCGATCTGGCGGATCCGCTCCCTGGTGAGGTGCATGCGCTCCCCCACCTCTTCGAGGGTCCGGGGGACCCCCTGGTCGAGGCCGTAGCGGAGGCGAAGGATCTCCCGTTCCCGCTCGTCGAGCACGGCCAGCAGCCGGGCCAGCTCGGAGGGCACGGCGTTGGCGATGGCCTCCTCCAGCGGCGACAGGGCCGTGGTGTCCTCCATGACGTCGCCCAGCTCGCCCTCGCCATCCTCGGAGAGCGGCGTGGAGATCGACATCGGTTCGGTGGCCAGGGCCAGCACCTCCTCGACCCGGGCCGGCGTCAGGTCGAGGTCCCGACCCAACTCCTCGGGCGTCGGCCGGCGGCCCAGCTGGACCTCGAGGCGGGCCTGGGCCCGCTGCACCCTGGTCACCAGGTCGCCGGCGTGGACGGGGAGACGGATGGTGCGGCCGGTATTGGCGATGCCGCGCGTGATGGCCTGGCGGATCCACCACGTGGCGTAGGTGGAGAACTTGAAGCCCTTCTTGTAGTCGAACTTCTCCACCGCGTGGAGCAGGCCGAGGTTGCCCTCCTGCACCAGGTCGAGCAGGGACACGCCCGACGCCTGGTAGCGCTTGGCGATGGAAACGACCAGGCGCAGATTGGCCTGGCAGAACTCGGTGGTGGCCTTCTCCCCCGCCGCGACCCGCTGCCGCAGGGCCCGCCGGCGGGCGGCGGGAAGCTTGGGACCGGCCGCGGCCAGCTCGGCGGCGGCCACCTGGCCGTCCTCGACGGCCCGCCCCAGCCGCTCTTCGTCAGCCTTGGTGAGGAGCGGGTACCGGCCGATCTCGTTGAGATAGAGCCGGACCAGGTCCTCTTGCGGTTCGGAGGCGATCTTCTCTGCCATACCACCTTCAACGGCGAACATCGGCCCGACATGAAGGCCGGGATAGAGACAACGCCTGGCTTGTCCAACTCGTTCCCTCCCGGGGCCGAGATCTTCGGCTGACCGGTCGGTTCGACCCGGTCCGTGGGCGCCGTTTGCGCCCCCTCCCCGCGGGGTACGCCGATCCCCGTCGGGGTCGTCAAGACGGGGCGGGCCCCAGACCTGGTTG
>JBOGHQ010000023.1:0-2515 GCA_050744785.1 Acidimicrobiales bacterium
GTCAAGGCCTTCGGCTCGGCGTCCGCGGCGGCCGCCGGCACCGGCCTCGGTCAGGTCCCGAACGCACCGGTGGCCGCCCTGGAGGCCACGCCCGGCGGCGACGGTGTGTGGCTGGCCACCGGCGGGCAGCCGCTCGGCAGCTTCGGGGTCACCTGCTACGCCCTGTCCGGCATCACTGCCAGCGGTGCGCCGGTGTCGCAGGACGTCGTGGCCGTCGACCCGGGTGCGGTGGCCATGGGCACCGAGCTGTACGTCGGCGGGATCGGGCTGCGGCGAGCCCTCGATACCGGCGAGGCCATCGAGGGCCGGCGCCTGGACATCTGGCACCCGTCCCCCGACTACTGCCGGGCGTTCGGGCTCCAACAGCTCCCCGCCTACGTCGTGAGTTGAGACCGGGTCGCCGGGCTGGCCGGCTCGGTGACCAGGTTCACCACCCGGCCGGCGACGTGCGCCACCTGGTGCACGCGCCGGCCGGCCAGGTGGGCCTGGCGTTACGGCGTCACCTCGTCGATGGGGTCCCGCACCTCGTTGCGGGCCCTGACCCGGACCACCTTGTTGGTGGCGTTCAGGAAGGCGCGAGCCGACGCCTCCACCACGTCGGTGGAGACGCCCCGGCCCGAGACCTTCACCCCGTCGGCCTCGAGCTGGATCACCACGTCGCCGAGGGCGTCGACGCCACCGGTGACCGATGAGACGTTGAAGTCGGTGAGGCGGCCATCCACCCCGGTGGCAGCCTTGATGGCCTGGCAGGCGGCGTCGATCATGCCGTCGCCGTCGGCGCTGGCCTCCACCTTCTCGCCGTCGCGAAGCAGCACGACGCGAGCGCGGGGCACGCCCACCGTCCCGCCCGTGACCTCCAGCGAGTCCAGGTGGAAGGCGGGATCGGCGCCGATGCCGCCCAGCTCCTCGGCCACGATGGCCTCCAGGTCGGCCTCGGTGATCTGCACCTTGCGGTCGGCCAGCTCCTTGAAGCGCACGAAGGCGGCGTTGAGGGCGTCGCCCCGCACGTGCAGGCCCATCTTCTCCAGCGTGTCCTTGAAGGCGTGGCGGCCGGAGTGCTTGCCCAGCACGATCTGGCGTCCGGTCTGGCCCACCGAGGAAGCGTCGATGATCTCGTAGGTGCTGGCGTCCGACAGCACGCCGTGCTGGTGGATCCCGGACTCGTGCATGAAGGCGTTGCGGCCCACCACCGCCTTGTTGAACTGGACCGGGTAGCCGGTGAGGCGGCTCACCAGGCGGCTGGTGCGGGCCAGCTCCTCGGTGCGCACGCCCACCTCGATGCCGGGGAACTGGTCGGCCCGGACCCGGACGGCCATGACGACCTCTTCCAGGGCGGCGTTGCCGGCCCGCTCCCCCAGCCCGTTGACGCACACCTCGACCTGGCGGGCGCCGGCCTGCACGCCGGCCAGCGAGTTGGCGGTGGCCAGACCCAGGTCGTTGTGGCAGTGGGTGGAGGTGATGTAGTCGCCCGTGATGTTGCGGCGTACGTACTGGATCAGGGCACCGAAGTCCCAGGGGATGCCGTAGCCCACGGTGTCGGGGATGTTCAGGGTGGTGGCGCCGGCGTCCACGGCGGCCTGCAGCACCTCCATCATGAACTCCAGCGGCGTGCGGGTGGCGTCCTGGGGACTGAACTCCACGTCGTCGGTGTGCTCCCGGGCACGGGCGACACCGGCGCGCGTCTCGGCCACCACCTGGGCCGGGGTCATCTTCAGCATGTGCTCCATGTGGTTGGGGCTGGTGGAGATGAACACGTGGATGCGGGCCCGCTCGGCGTGCTGCAGGGCGGCCCAGCACCGGTCCACGTCGGCCAGGTGGGTGCGGGACAGCCCAGCGATGACGGGGCCCTCCACCTTCTTGGCGATGGCCTCCACCGCCTCGAAGTCGCCCTGGCTGGCGACGGGGAAGCCGGCCTCGACGTAGTCGACCCCCAAGCGGGCGAGCTGCTCTGCGATCTCCAGCTTCTCGGCCACGTCGAGGGAGATGCCCGGCGACTGCTCGCCGTCCCGCAGTGTGGTGTCGAAGATGATCAGGCGCTCTGCCATTGGAGGTCCTTTCGCACAGGAGAAACAAAAAACCCCCTGGCCCGAAGGCGCAGGAGGCGGTGCGAGCCCCGGGGAGGGAGCTCGCTCTACGTAAGCAGGAGGATGCTGCCGACGATGGTGCGCATGTCCCGGCCATGGTCGCATTACCGGCGCCGGCCGTCAAGCTACGGTGTGCCACATGCTGCGCAGGTCGTTCCGCCTCGGTCTGCGGCTCGGGCTGGTGGCCGGCGTCCTGCTGGCTGTCCTCAAGCTGGTGCAGGCCCGGCGTCTGGCACGGGAAGAGGCCTGGGAGGTGGCCGGGGACGACGAGTGGCCGCCGGTCCAGCCCCCGCCCGTCCAACCCGAGCCGCCGGCACCCACCCAGACCGACCGCATCCCTCCGGTGATGAAGGCGGCCCCCGAGGCGGCGCCCGTTGCGGCCACCGGGGTGGAGGTGCCGCCGCCCCCGCCGGCGCCGCCCGCACCGGCGG
>JBOGHQ010000024.1:0-4886 GCA_050744785.1 Acidimicrobiales bacterium
CCCTTCAGCAGCACCACCGCCCCGGTCCGGCCGGCCAGGGCCCGCACGTCGCCAACCCGGTCCGGACCGGGCGGCCGCCCGCACAGCTTCCCGTACTCGCCCGCGTGGGGGGTCAGCACTCGGGCCGCGCCGCCGCCGGCCGGCACTGGCCCATCATCGGGCACGGCGGCCAGGCCATCGGCGTCGACCACCGCCGGCTGGGGTGCCTCGGCCAGCACGCGGGCGACCTCCGCCGTGGCGGAGGGCTCCCGGCCCAGGCCCGGGCCCACCACCAGCGCCTTGCAGCGCGCCGACGCCTCCAGCACCACGCCGGCCCAGCCCTCGGCGGGGACCTCGATGCCCACCATCTCGGTGGCCGGGAGCGAGGCCACGTCGGCGCCCGGGACGCCGAGGCGCACGTACCCGGCGCCGGCCCGGAGGGCGGCCCGGCCCGACAGCAGGGCGGCGCCGGTCATGCCGGCCGAGCCGGCCGCCACGAAGACGGCGCTCTGCCACTTGTGTGCCTCCCTGGGGCGGGGCGGCAGCCGCACGTCGCCGTCCTCGACCAGGTGCATGGTGGCGTCGCTGGTGTCGAGGCCGATGTCCACCACCTCGACGGCGCCGCTGCGCTCGGGGCCGCCGTCGAGGAGGAGGCCGGGCTTCAGGGCCGCGAACGTGACGGTGGCGTCGGCACGGACGGCGTCATCCCCCGCTTGGCCAGTGAGGCCGTCCACCCCCGAGGGGATGTCGACGGCCAGCACGCGCGCGCCGGGCGAGATCCGCGGGGCGACGTACTCGCCCCGGAAACCGGTGCCGTAGGCGGCGTCCACCACCAGGTCGCAGGCCGGCAGCGGTTCGGGGGGACCGGCCGCATCCACGACCAACACCCGGCATCCCTGCCGGCGCAGGCGAGCCGCCGCGTACCGGCCGTCGGCCCCGTTGTTGCCCTTGCCGGCCACCACCACCACCCGCCGCCCGTAGGCGCCGCCCATGAGGCGGAGGGCGGCCCGGGCCACCGCCGCCCCGGCTCGCGCCATCAGCACCTCGACCGGCTCCGGCGCGGCGGCGTCGACCTCCTGCATCTCCTCGGGCGTGAGGACCGGGATCACAGGGCGGCCACGACGGCCTCGGCCAGGTGATCGGTGTGGGTGATCGACACCCGCAGTGCCGTGACCCCCCGCTCACCGGCCAGCGCCGCGGCCCGGCCCGACAGCCGCAGCGAGGGAGACCCGTCCGCCGCGGTGCGCACCTCCACGTCGCGGAAGTCGAAGGCGCCAAGCCCCACGCCGAGCGCCTTCATGGTGGCCTCCTTGGCCGCGAAGCGGGCCGCCAGCCGGGGAGCGGGGTCGGCGAAGCGGGCGCCGTAGGCCTGCTCGCCTTCGGTGAACAGGCGGGTGGCGACCCGCGGGGTGCGGGCCAGGACGCGGCGGAAGCGTTCCACCTCCACGGCGTCGAGGCCGAGGCCGATCACCGCGCTCACTCCCGCCAGCGGTCAGCCAGGACGTGGACCGGCTGGGTGAGGAGGTCCACCAGGTCGACCCGGCCCATGACCTCCTCGTCGAAGTTGGCCTCGGTCTCGGTGACAGTGTCGACCAGCGCGTCGTAGCGGTCGCGATAGCCCTGGAGGACCCGCTGGGCGCCGGCCGGCGGGAGCCGGTCGTGGAAGCGGGAGTGGAGGAGGGTCATCCCCACGACCTGGGTGTCCTTGGTCTCGGGGACGAGGACGAAGGTCCGCCCGTCCCGGCGGCCCCGCGCCACGGTGACCTCCCGCTCGGTGGCGGCCCGGTGCTTGGTGCCGAGCAGCTGCGGGTTGCCGTCCACCCTGGAGGGGATGTCCAGCGCCACACCACCCCTGTCCACCACATGGATGGTGGCCGTGCCGTCGCCCACGCTGCCCTCGATCCGGTAGCGGGTGTAGCCGGTGACCTCGGCCACGGCTTCGTCCAGGGCGGCCAGCGTGCGCAGGGCGCGGTAGCCGAGGCGGTCGCGGCCGGCGCCGGCGGCCAGGAGCTCGCCCACCAGCGGCACCCGGAACAGGGCCTCCTCGGACCGGGAGATGCCCACCGTGACCGTCTTGGCCTGGTGCTTGATGGCGTCGACGGGACGGGTGAGCTCCTCGATGGCACGGGTGAGGGCATCGGTGAGGTCCTGGATCACCACGCTGGGCGTGCCCACCTTGCCGCACTCCAGCTCGTAGGCCTCCAGGGGAGCCTGCTCCCGGGCGAAGCGCAGCAGCGAGGTGACCCGCACCGCGGTGGCCGCCTCCAGGCTGCCGTCGTAGGCGCCGGCGCGGAGGCCCTCCAGGAAGCGGACGGCCGGCCCTTCCAGACGGGGCGCCAGGACGTGGAGGAGGTCGGCGCCTTCTCCGGCCGACGAGACCGCCGACTCCACCCCGGCCCGGGCCTCGCGCAGGGGACGGGCCGAGGCGTCGATGGCGAGCGCCGCTTCGTAGCCGAACAGGTGGCCCGCCATGGCCGACAGGACGAAGGCCACCATGGGGTGGGCGGGGGGCACCTCGAGCACCTCCTGGGCGGCCGGGTACCGGGCCCCCTCGTTGGCGATCACGATCGGCACCGCCTTGTGGGCCCGGTAGATGGCCACCTCCTTGGCCACGTCGTCGGCGGTGGGCCCCGTGAGCCCCGCCGCGCACACCACGATCATCGGCTCGGCCGACAGGTCGATGTGCTTCTTGTCCTCGGTGGCGTCGTGGGCGATGGACTTGTAGCAGAGCTCCGACAGCTTGATCCGGACCTCGGCGGCTGCCACCCGGTTGGGGCCGTTGCCCACCACCGCCCAGTGGCGGCGGCTCGGCGCGTGGCGGGCGGCCGCGGCGGCGATGGTGTCGCGGCGGGCCAGGACGGCCTCCATGGCGGCGGGCAGTGCCCGCAGGGCGGCCAGCAGCTCAGAGGTGCGGCGCCGGTCGGCGCACCCTGCCTCGGCCGCGATGGCCAGGGCCAGGAGGAAGCCGGCCGCCACCTGGGCGTAGAACGCCTTGGTGGAGGGGACGGCCATCTCCACGTCGCGCCCGTCGGAGGTGTAGAGCACGCCGTCGGCCCGCTGCACCAGGTCGCTGTCCCGGCGGTTGACGATGGCCACGACGGTGGCGCCGCGGCTGCGCACCAGGTCCACGGTGCGGTTGGTGTCGGTGGTGGTGCCGGACTGGCTGATGGCCACCACCAGGGTGTCGCTCATGTCGTCGTCCAGGCGGAAGCCGGACAGCTCGGTGGCGGGCAGGGCCTCCACCGTGGTGCCGGCGCCTGCCAGCCACTCGGTGAGGGCGGTGGCCAGGCTGTGGCCCGCCACCACCGCCGTCCCCTGGCCGATCACCCGGATCCGCCGGACGGCGCCCTCCCGCAGCCGGGCCCGCAACGCCGGGGGCAGGGTCTCATCGCCCAGGCTGACGGTGAGGTCGGCGTTGCCGCCACCGCCCGGCCCGGCCACGATCTTGCCCCGCAGCGTCTTGCGGAACGACGACGGCGACTGCGTGACCTCCTTCAACAGGTAGTGGGGGAAGCCGGCCCGGTCGATGTCGCGGGTGGTGATCTCGGCGGTGCGGACCTCGTCCGGCGCCACCGGGAGCGGCGTGCCGTCGTAGGCCAGGCGGGTCACGCCCTCCAGGGCCCCGGCCCGGGTGCCGTCCAGGACCACCACCTGGCCAGCCGGCCCGCCGACGGGAGGGGGCGTCTCGCCGTCCATGCGCAGGTACCGCCCCGTCTCCTCCACCAGCCCGTAGGGCTCGCTGGCCACCACGAAGCTGTCCTCGCCCAGCCCGACGTAGAGGGCCTGGCCGCTCCCCCGCAGGGCCAGCAGGAGCTGGCCGGGGGCGTCGGCGGTGACGGCGGCCACTGCGGTGGACCCGTCGAAGGTCGCCACCGTGGCCCGGAAGGCCTCCGCCGCCGACGGGGCCCCCTCCCGGAGCCGCCGGGACACCAGGGCCGGGATCACCTTGGCGTCGGTGGTGAAGGCGGCCGGGATGCACAGCCCCGCCGACGCGATCAGGTCGGCGTAGTTGTCCACGTCGCCGTTGAGGGCGGCCGCCACGTAGGGCCCGCCGCTGTCGTCCTCCTCCTCGTGGTTGAGGGGATGGGCGTTGGCCTGGGAGATGATCCCCACGCTGGCCCACCGGGTGTGGCCCAGCACCGTGGCCCGGGCCGTGCCGGCGGCGAGGGCCATCTGGAGGAGGGGGTCGGCGCCCAGGGCGGTGCGCAAGGCCCGGGTGTTGTCGCCCAGCTCGCCGATCTCGGCCGCCGCCTTGTAGACGAAGGCGAGGTGGCCGCCGGGGACCCGCACGGCCATGGAGGTGAAGAGGGGGTCGGCGGTGCGGGCGGCCAGGAGGGAGCGCACCGGATCGGCGTCCAGGTCCAGCCCGTGCCCGGTGACCAGCACGTGGAGGCCGGCCGAGTCCCGGCCCCGGACCTCGAGCCGGTCGAGGCCCGACAGGGCGGCGTGGATGGAGGCGTAGGCCTCGACGGTGGCGTCGCCGGCGTCGGGCCAGGCCAGGCTGGCCACGGCCCGGGCAGCCGGGATGCGGTCGTGGCCGATGGCCCACGAGGCGTCCTTGACCCGCCCCAGGGTGGCGTTCAGCACCTCCAGCTCCTCGGTGCTGGCCACCAGGGCGCCGGCGTCGAGCTGGGCCTCGTGCCGCCGCACCGCCTCGTCCACCAGGCCCAGCCCCGCCTCCAGGGCCGGCACCAGGTCGTGCTCGCGGAGCAGCGCCTTGATGCCGGCGCCACCCCGGAGGGCCTCCTCCACCACCTCCAGGGCGGCGGCCGCCTCGGCCAGCGTGGAGATCGAGCCGGCCGCGGCCACGGCCGCACGGAGGCGGGCGGTCAGTTCCGCCCCCGCCGGCGGCGGGCGGCGGCTCGGCCGGCGGAGGATGGCGATGATCCCGCACATGAGCGGGGTCG
>JBOGHQ010000025.1:0-3903 GCA_050744785.1 Acidimicrobiales bacterium
CAGCTGGTCATCTCGACCGGGGGGAGGGCCTCAGTGACGACCCGTTCGGCCAGCGCCCTGAAGGCGTCGACCACCGGGCCGGCCGCCTGGAGCGAGGCGGGCCGGCCGTTGTCGCCGCCGGCCGCCACCGACGGGTCGAGCGGGATGGTGCCCAGCAGGGGCACGCCGATCTCGGCCGCCAGGCGCTCGCCGCCGCCCGAGCCGAACAGGGCGTACGTGCCGCCGTGGTCGCAGCGGAAGGCGCTCATGTTCTCGATGACGCCGGCCACCCGGAGGTACCCCTTGCGGGCCATGTCGGCCGCCCGGGCCGCCACCTTCTGGGCGGCCAGGGCCGGCGTGGTGACGATCAGCACCTCGGTGTGGGGCAGCATCCGGGCCAGCCCCATCTGCACGTCGCTGGTGCCGGGCGGCATGTCGATGAGCAGGTAGTCCAGGTTGCCCCAGCGCACGTCCTCGAGGAACTGCTGGACGGCCCGGTTGAGCATGAACCCCCGCCACATGATCGCCTGGTCCTCGGCCGCGTTCCCGATCGACCCCATGGACACCACCTCGAGGTGCCCGTCGCCCACGTCCTTGCGCAGGGGGATGATCTTCTTGGCCTCGGCGCTGAGCTGGCCCTCGAGCCCCAGCATCCGGGGGATGGAGAAGCCTCCGATGTCGGCGTCGAGGACTCCGACGGCGAGGCCCCGCGCCGCCAGCTGCACGGCCAGGTTGACGGTGATCGAGGACTTGCCCACGCCCCCCTTGCCGGACGCCACCGCCGCGATGCGGGTGGTGGTCGGGATCTCGGTGGCGGGGGCGTTCTCCCGCGCCTTCCAACGGGCGCGGGCCATGAGGCTCTTCTTCTGGGCCTCGGTCATCTCGCCGAAGTGGACCCGGACGTCGTTGACGCCGCCCAGGGCACCCACCCGCAGCTTCACGTCCTTCATGAGCTGGGCCCGCAGGGGGCAGCCGGCTGTGGTGAGGGCCACGGTGACGTCGACGGCGCCATCGGAGCCGACTTCGACGGTGCGCACCATGCCGAGGTCCACCACGTTGTCGCCCAGCTCGGGGTCGATGACGCCCAGCAGGGCGGCGCGGACCTGGTCCTCGGAGGGGCGAGCGGCGGCCTCGGGGCCCATGGAACGGGAGTTTACAAGGAATAGCCCTGGTATATTCGAGTCGTGGACCGCTTGCAGCTGTTCAAGGCCCTGGGCGACAACTCCCGGTACGCCATCTATCTGGAGCTGGCCCGCGCCGCCCTGCCCCGCTCCACCAGCGACGTGGCCGAGTCGCTGGGCCTGCACCCCAACACCGTGCGCCCCCACCTGGAGCGCATGCGGGAGGTCGGCCTGCTCCGGGTCGAGGTCCACAGCCGGGGTGGCGTGGGCCGCCCCCAGCACCTCTACTCCCTGGCCGCCGACGCCCCGAGCCTGGGCCTGGAGCCGCCCGCCTACCCCTTGATGGCCGGGCTGCTGGCCAACGTGGCCGCCGCCAAGGCTCCCGACGCCGAGGACGTGGCCTCGGTGGGGCGGGAGCATGGCCGCCACGTGGCCACCGTACGGGGCGCCCAGAGCGCAGAGGGGTGCCTGGCCGCCGTCCGCACCGAGCTCTCCGAGCTGGGGTTCGACCCCGTGGAGGAGAGCGACGGCGACATCACCACCATCGCCTTCACCCATTGCCCGTTCCTGCAGCTGGCCGAGGCCTTCCCCGACCTGGTCTGCCATCTCCACCGGGGCATGGTGGAGGGTATGGTCGAGGTGCTCGGCGGCGTTCAGGTAGAGCGGTTCTCCACCCTCGCTGACCGCGACCCGTGCCAGGTAGACCTGGCCAGACGGTAAGATCGTGTCCAAGCCCCAAGGAGGAATCCCCGCGTGAGCTCCACCGAAACCGCCATCATCGGCACAGAAGTTGTCGGCCTGACCGAGGCCGCGGCCGCCAAGGTCGCCGACCTGCTGGCCCTGGAGGGCAACCCCGAAATGGCCCTACGCATCGCGGTGCGGCCCGGCGGTTGCTCTGGCTACTCCTACGAGATGTTCTTCGACAGCGAGTTCGCCCATGACGACATCCGCTCCACCAAGGGGGCCGTGTCCGTGGTGGTCGACGCCGAGAGCGCCCAGCTGCTCAAGGGTGCGTCGCTGGACTACAAGGACGGCCTCCAGGGCGCCGGGTTCGCCATCAACAACCCCAACGCGCAGCGCTCCTGCGGCTGCGGCCAGTCCTTCTCCTAGACCCGTCAGGTAGCTCGCGGTCAGGCCGGCTCAGCCGGCCACCAGCTGCTCCAGAGCGGCCCTTGCCTCGACGCGGTCGAAGGCGTTGTCGATGCGGTCTCGCACCACACCGTCGGCACCGGCCAGGAACAGGAGCGGCTCCCCCGCCTCCTCCAGGTGGTACGCCTTCACGGTGGGGGCCAGGTTCTGGGTGCCGCTCAGGTCGGCGTAGATCTCCACGTGGAGGAAACGGGCCCGGTCGCCGAACTCGGCCTGCTGGCTGAGCAGGTTGTCCAGCACCGGCCCGCAGAACTGCGACTGGCACAGCGCCGGCGTGGAGAACAGCACCGCCAGGGGGCGCTGCTCGGCCAGGGCGGCGTCGAGGCTGACGTCGTGCAGCGGGCAGGCCGGCTTGCGGGTGCAGATGGGGTCCACCCCCATGGTGTTGGCCGGCGTGGGCGAGGGGGTGGCGATCATGGGCCGGCCGGGGATGGGCAGCTGCACCCCCCCGGGGTCCTTCACGTCGATGGCGGCCTCGCCGGCGCGGCCCTCCATGGTCACCTTGGCCATGACCGGGCCGGGGGCGTCGAAGCGGTGCCGGACCAGGAGGTAGGGGATCGGCGTGCCGTTGCCGCTGTGCACCGCCGCCTCCACCGGCGTGCCGCCGATGGTGACCTCGATGTCGCCCTTCAGGGCCATGGGCCCGGTGCCCTCGTCGTTGAGCACCCCGAGGGCGAGGCGCTGGTCGATGCCCGCCACGTGCAGGTAGGACACCGGCACCACGTTGAGGGTCGTGCCGGGCCCGTTGCGGCCATCGGGCGTGGAGACCCGCGCCACCTCGTCGTCGCCGTCGTCCCCGCCGCCGCAGGCAGCGACGAGTGCCAGCCCGGCGCTGGCGAGGAGGAACTCGCGGCGGTTCATGGCGGCCATGGCCGGCAACCTATCGTGGCCCCGTGACGTTGAGCTTTCAGGTCGACGGCCGCCATGTGGCGGTGGCCGACGACGGGGCATCGCTCCTGGAGGTGCTGCGCGACCGTTTGGGCCTTCGCAGCGCCAAGGACGGGTGCTCTCCCCAGGGGCAGTGCGGGTGTTGCACCGTGCTGGTGGACGGCCAGCCGCGGGTGGCCTGCGTGACGCCGGCTCGCCGGGTGGCCGGGCGCCGCGTCACCACGCTGGAGGGGCTGCCGGAGCAGGACCTGGCCACGTGGGCGGGAGCCTTTGTTGCGGCCGGCGCCAGCCAGTGCGGGTTCTGCACGCCGGGCATCATCGTGCGGCTGGCCGCCCTCCGAGCAGCGGGCGGCCGTGACGTCGACAGCGCCCTGCTGGCCCATCTGTGCCGCTGCACTGGCTGGCTCGGGATCAAGGAGGCCTTTGCCGCCGTCGTGGAAGGGCCGGGTGGCGGGCCCGGGCCGGCGGCTCCTCGGGACCTCGACGCCGCCCGCCTCCGCGCCCTCCTCGAGGGGGGCAGCGACCAGGAGGTGGGCGAGGAGGTGGCCCTGGGCCGGGGCCGCTTCGCCGACGACACCGCTCCGGAGGATGCCCTCGTGGCCGTCCCCGACGGCCGGGGCGGCTGGGCGGTCGGGGAGACCCTCACCGAGGCCCGGGCCCGGGCCGGCAAGGTCCAGGGCCGGCGCAGCACCGTGGCCCTCACCCACCCCCTCGATCTTCCGCCCGGCAGCTGGGACGTGGCGCTGCGCACCACGTGGGTCGAGCC
>JBOGHQ010000026.1:0-4227 GCA_050744785.1 Acidimicrobiales bacterium
CGCGTGTGGCGGGCCCGGGGGCGGCTGCGCCTGCGAGGGCCGGGGGGAGGAGGAGGACCAGCAAGGCGGCGAACCGCTGGAGGCCGGCGCTCGGGCCGAGCTCGAGGCGCGGTTCGGGCAGGACCTCGGGGACGTCCGCGTCCACACCGGGCCGCGGGCGGCGGCCTCGGCCGAGGCGGCCGGCGCCCGGGCCTTCACCACCGGCAGGGACATCGTGTTCGCGGCGGGGGCGTACGACCCGGCCACCGCCGGCGGGCAGCGGCTGCTGGCCCACGAGGTGGCCCACACCCTCCAGCCCCAGGCGCCCGGCCCGCCGGCCCGCACGGTGTCCCGGCCCTCTGACCAGGCCGAGGTCCTGGCCGCCCGGGCCGCCGACGCGGTGGCCGGCGGGGACCTGGCCCCGCCCCTCGGTGCCCGCCCGGCCGGCGTGGTGCACCGACAGGCCGAGGGCGAGGAGGAGGAAGCCGCGCCGCAGCCGGTGGCCGACGTCAGCGGCACTGGCCCGGAGAAGGAGCTCCAGGCCATGGCCAACGTCTCCCTCCCGGGGCGGACCGACGCCAGCTTCTCCAGCTCCTTCGCCACCCAGGGCGCCACCCGGCGCCGGGGCGAGGGCGGGTGCAACCTGGTGTCCGGGAACCTGGTCAACACGTTCACCGTCTCGACCAGCGTGACGCTGCCCACCGTCCCGGACGGGCTGACCGAGTGCCAGCGGGGCAACGCCCAGCGCTTCATCGACACGATCCTGGCCCCCCACGAGCAGGAGCACGTCACCGCCTTCAGCACCTACAACGGCACCACGACCCGGCCGTTCAGCGTGACGGTGTGCCCCGGCGACGACCTCACCGCCCTCGTCCAGGCCGAGCACGACACCGACGCCGGGGCCCGCCAGGCCGCGGCCCAGGCCCTGAGCGACGCCCTGGACCCGTTCAACGTGGACGTCGACATCGACGAGGGCTGCGAGGTGGCGGAGGAGTAGGAGTTGGGCGACTGGCACCGACCACCGGAGCACGACGGAGGAGGAAGCGATGTCCGGATCCAGGCAGCGGGGCCGGCCCGGCCAGGCCGGCTCCGAGGAGCACCGTTCCCGCCGGCCAGTGACGCCGGGCCCGGCGACGGCCGACCGGGCCGGCGGCGGGGAAGGCGAGACCGGGCCCGAACCCCCGCCCCTGCTCCGCCTCCAGCAGGAGGCGGGGAACCGGAGCGTGCGGGACCTGGTGGAGCAGGCCGGGCCCGACCCCGGCCGCCACCTCGACCCCGCCGTGCGGCAGGCCATGGAGGCGTCGTTCGGTCGCTCCTTCGAGGACGTGGAGGTCCACCAGGGGCCGGCCGTGGACGAGGCGGCCAGGGCCATGGGCGCGGTCGCCTTCGCCGCCGGCGAGGACGTCTACCTCCACTCCCGTGCGCCCGGGCCGGGCACGCCGGCCGGCCGGGAGGTGCTGGCCGAGGAGCTGGCCCACGTGGCCCAGGGCGTGGGCGCGGCAGGTGCGACCGAGCTGCTGTCCCCGGGGAGCTCGGCGGAGCAGGAGGCCCACGAGGCGGCGCGCCACGCCGCGGCCGGCGACACGGCCACGACGACACCGGCACCGGCCGCCGCGACTGGGGTGGGCCGGTTCGACATCCTCGGCGCTGCCAAGGGGATCTACGAGGAGGTGTTCGGCGAGGAGGAGGAGGCGGCCAAGGCCGACCCCACCGCACCGACGCCGGAACAGGTCGCCGTCATCACCGCCGGTGTGGTTCCTCAGATCGATGGCGCGTTGGCGAAGCTGGCCGCTCCCGACGTGGGCCCCCTGGAGGTCATGGGCGACCTCAGCCCGGTGGGTGACTTCCTGGCTGGCCAGCAGCATCCGTCTGTGGAAGGGATCGTGGTCTCCCTCCGCCAGAGCGTGGTGGCGGCGATCGCGACCCTCGGCGGGTCGCTCAACCCGCAGAAGGCCATTGCCACTACAGCCGAGCAGCTGCGGGCTGATGCCGCCGTGCTGGAAGGGGTGGCCTCCGCCGCGAAGGAGCCTCCTGCACCGACCGACGGTGCCGCCCCGGCCACCGACGCCTTGACCCCCGCCCAGGCGGCGATGCTGCGCGACGGGCCCATCGCCTGGCTCAACGGGGCGGCCGAGGAGCTCCAGGGTGACGCTCCCGACGTCGACGGCGCCATGGGGAAGATCAAGGGCGCCGGAGGCGCCCTCGGCGCCATGGCCGTCCCGACCGCACTGGCCCCCACCTTCAACCAGTTGCGCCTCTACTGCGACACCTACGTCGCGAGGCTCCAGGCCACGAAACTGTCGATCAACGACGCCGTCGCCGTGGCCGCCAGCCAGCTGGGGGCCGCCAAGGCCATCATCTCGGCCATGAGCGGCGCGGCGGTGCCGGGCGAGCCGCCGCCCACCGGCGGCGCCTGACCCGCCCGGCTGCCCGTCCGGGCAGGACGGCTTTCCCGGAGGGCAGCACGGCCGGCCCTACCGGGAGCGGGGGCCCGCCGCCATCCTCGCCACCGACCGACCTTGTGCGAGGAGGGGCCGCATGCCTCAGTACCTTTCGCCCGGCGTCTACATCGAGGAGAAGGAGCCCGGCGCCCGTCCCATCGAGGGAGTGGCCACTGCGGTGGCCGCCTTCGTCGGCGTGGCCACCCTGGGGCCGTTCAACACGCCCACCCTCGTCACCAACTGGACCCAGTTCACCCAGACCTTCGGTGAGTTCGCCGAGGGCTCCTACCTGGCCCACGCCGTCTACGGCTACTTCCTGAACGGCGGTGGCAGCGCCTACGTCGTGCGCATCGGCGAGGACGGCGCGGCCGGCGCATCCCCGCCGGCCAAGGCCGAGCTGATGAGCGCCACCGACACCACCATCGGCGCCTACCGGGTGAGCGCCCTGGAACCGGGCACGGCCGGCAACGACATCAACATCGAGGTCCAGGACGCCTCCGAGCCCGGCCCCGAGAACTTCAAGCTGGTGGTGCGCAAGGGCAGCACCGAGGAGACCTTCGACAACCTGACCACCAGGCGGGGCCGGCAGAACGCCGTCACCGTGGTGAACCAGCAGTCCCAGCTCATCCGGCTGGAGGAGATCGGCAGCGCGGCGGCCGTCGAGCGCCGGCCCGCCTCGGGCGCGGCCACCCTGGCCGGCGGCGGGGCCGTGCCCACCCCGGCCAGCATCTCGGCCGAGGACTACGTGGGGAACGCGGCCGACCGCACCGGGTTCGGCGGCCTGGAGGCCATCGACGACATCACCATGGTGTGCGTCCCGGACGTCATCGCCGCCTACGAGCGGAACATGATCGAGCTGGAGGGCCTCCAGGCCGTGCAGCTGGCCATGATCGCCCACTGCGAGCTCATGGGCGACCGGATGGCCGTCCTCGACCCGCCCCCCGGCCTGAACGCCCAGCAGATCAAGGAGTGGCGGGTCGGCAAGGCCGGCTACGACTCCAAGTACGCCGCGCTCTACTGGCCCCGGGTGAAGGTCTTCGACCCCGCCTCCGGCCAGAACGTCTACGTACCGCCCAGCGGCCACATGGCCGGCATCTGGGCCCGCACCGACGGCACCCGAGGGGTCCACAAGGCCCCGGCCAACGAGGTGGTGCGGGGCGCCATCGCCCTGGAGACCAACATCACCAAGGCCGAGCACGACAGCCTGAACCCCATCAACGTGAACTGCATCCGGGCCTTCCCGGGCCGGGGCGTCCGGGTGTGGGGGGCCCGGACCCTGTCGAGTGACCCGGGGTGGCGCTACGTGAACGTGCGCCGGCTGTTCAACTACGTCGAGAAGTCGATCCTCGGCGGGACCCAGTGGGTCGTGTTCGAGCCCAACGACAACCTGCTGTGGGGAGCGGTGAAGCGGACCATCAGCGCCTTCCTCTACCGGGTGTGGCTGGACGGCGCCCTCTTCGGCACCACGCCCGAGCAGGCCTTCTACGTGAAGTGCGACGACGAGACCAACCCCCAGGAGGTCATCGAGGCGGGGCAGGTGGTGTGCGAGATCGGCATCGCCCCCGTCAAGCCGGCCGAGTTCGTGGTGTTCCGGCTGGCCCAGCTGCCGTCCGGCACGTCGGCCCTCTCCGAGTAACAGCAGCAGGCCACCGGCGGCACCAGCCCCGCCTCAGAAAGGAGCACGTCCATGCCCATCGGCGACGACCCGATCGCGGGTTACAGCTACCACGTCGAGATCAGCGGGGTCACGATGGCCCAGTTCAAGTCAGCCGAGGGCCTCGGCATCAAGATCGGCGTCATCGAGCAC
>JBOGHQ010000027.1:0-12716 GCA_050744785.1 Acidimicrobiales bacterium
GGACTTCACCACCCGCCTGGACGACCTACGGGCGTCGCGGGGCCTGTCCCGCCTGGCCGTCGACGCCCGGCTCACCACCATCGCCCGCACCTGGTCGGCTCACATGGCCGCCACCAGCAACCTGGCCCACAACCCGAGCCTGGCGTCCCAGCTGCCCTCCGGCTGGCGGAAGTCGGGCGAGAACGTCGGCTACGGCGGCAGCGTGCTCAGCATCCACAACGCCCTGGTGGCCAGCCCGCCCCACTTCGCCAACATGACCGACCCCGCCTTCAACGCGGTGGGCATCGGGGTCGCCATCTCGGGCCCCTACGTCTGGGTGACCCAGGTCTTCATGCAGGCCTCCGGTGACATCGTCACCGCGGCGGTGGCCCCCATCATCGGCACCCTGACGTCGGGCAGCGAGTGGTACCGGCTGGCCGGGGCGGCCGGCGAGGTCCACACCTTCGGTGCAGTGGCTGGCCTCCCGGTGGTCAGCCCCTCGGCGCCCATCGTCGCCATCGCCGGCAAGCCCAACGGCTCCGGCACCTGGCAGGTGGCTGCCGACGGCTCCGCGTTCGCCCATGGCGACGCCGGCTTCTACGGCTCCATGGCCGGCCAGCGGCTGGCCCAGCCCATCGTGGGGATGGCGGCCACGCCCACCGGCAAGGGCTACTGGCTGGTGGCCCGGGACGGCGGCATCTTCTCCTTCGGCGACGCCAAGTTCTTCGGCTCCACCGGAGCCATCCGCCTGAACCAGCCCATCGTGGGCATGACGGCCAGCCCCACCGGCGCCGGCTACTGGTTCGTGGCCGCCGACGGCGGCATCTTCTCTTTCGGCGACGCCAGGTTCTTCGGCTCCACCGGCGCCATCCGCCTCAACCAGCCCATCGTCGGCATGACGGCCTCGCCCACCGGCGCCGGCTACTGGTTCGTGGCCGCCGACGGCGGCATCTTCTCCTTCGGCGACGCCATGTTCTCCGGCTCCACCGGCGCCATGCGGCTGAACCAGCCGGTGGTCGGCATGTCGTCCACCAAGTCGGGCAAGGGCTACTGGCTGGTGGCCCGCGACGGCGGCATCTTCTCCTTCGGCGACGCCAAGTTCTTCGGCTCCACCGGCGCCATCCGCCTCAACCAGCCCATCGTGGGCATGGCCCGATCCTCCTCCGGGAACGGCTACCGGTTCGTGGCCGCCGACGGCGGCATCTTCTCCTTCGGCGACGCCGTGTTCCTCGGCTCGGCCGGCGGCCAGCCCCTCGGGTCGGCCGTCACGGCCATGGTCGCCGGGGCCTGACAGCCCCGATCCGGGATGTCTCGTCGCTCTTGCAGCGGGATCTGACCCCAGAGCGACCACATTCGGCTGCGAGAAGCTCTGTCGCTGCGGCTCAGGAAGCGGCCGGGTTGGACCGGGGCGGTTCGATGCCGACGGCGGCGTCGGCGAACTGGGTGCGGTGGAGTGAGGCATAGAGCCCGGGCATGTTGACCAGCTCCTGGTGGGTGCCGCGCTGGACGACCGCCCCGCGGTCGAGGACGAGGATCTGGTCGGCGGCCCGGATGGTGGAGAGGCGATGGGCGATGACCACCGAGGTGCGCCCCTCCAGGGCGGCAGCCAGGGCGTGCTGGATGAGCGACTCGGTCTCGGAGTCGAGGTGGGCGGTGGCCTCGTCCAGGATCACCAGGGCCGGGTCCTTGAGCAGCACGCGGGCGATGGCCAGCCGCTGCTTCTCGCCGCCGGACAGCCGGTAGCCCCGCTCGCCGACGATGGTGGCGTAGCCGTCGGGCAGGCTGTCGATCAGCTCGTGGATCTGGGCCGCCCCGCAGGCCCGCACCAGGTCGGCATCGGTGGCGCGGGGCCGGGCGTACCGGAGGTTGGCGGCGATGGAGTCGTGGAACAGGTGGACGTCCTGGGCCACCACGCCGGTGGCCCCGGCCAGGCTGGCCAGGGTGAGCTCCCGCACGTCGTGGCCGTCCAGGCGGACCGATCCCGACGTGACGTCGTAGAGCCGCACCAGCAGGCTGGCCAGCGACGTCTTGCCGGCGCCGGTGGGGCCGACCAGGGCGGTCATGGTGCCCGGCTCGGCCACGAACGAGACGCCCCGCAGGATCCAGTCCGAGGGCCCGTCGCCCAGGCCAGTCGCCCCCTCCGCCTCCAGCGACGGAACCGACATCGTGGTCGGCGCCGGGTAGCGGAACCAGACGTCCTCTACCTCGACCCGCCCCATGGGCGACTCGAGGGTGCGGGCGCCGGCCGCCTCCGCCACCGGGTGGGGGGCGTCGAGGACCTCGAAGCAGCGCTCGAACGACACAAGGGCGGTGAGCAGGTCCACCCTGGCCCCGGACAGATCGGTGAGGGGCGAGTACAGCCGGGCCACGTAGGCGGCCAGCGCGGTGAGGCCGCCGATCTGGAGGGAGCCGTTGATCACCGCCCGGCTGCCCACCCAGTACACCCCGGCCGTGCCCACCGCGCCGACCACGGCCAGCACGGCGAAGTAGACGCGAGAGGTCATCGCCTGGTGGACAGCGTTGTCCCGCACCGCCCGGGCCCGTTCGCCGAACTGCTCGAGCTCGGTCTCCCGCCGCCCGAACAGCTTGACCAGCAGGGCTCCGGCCACATTGAAGCGCTCGGCCATGGTGGCGCCCATGTCGCTGTTGAGCTGGAGGCGGTTGCGGGACAGGGCCACCAGCCGGGCGCTGAGCACCCGGTCCACCACGATCACCACCGGCAGCACGCACAGCGCGAACAGGGTCACCTGCCAGTTGAGCAACAGCATGGCCACGAGGGTGGCGGCGACCAGGAGGATGTTGGAGGTGACGGTGGCCACCGTCCCCACCGTCCCCTCGGCCCCCACCACGTCGGTGGTCAGCCGGCTCACGATGGCCCCGGTCTGGGCCCGGGTGAAGAAGCCGATGGGCATGCGCTGCACGTGGTCGAACAGCGCCATGCGCAGGTCGAGGATCAGCCCCTGCCCGATGCGCACGGCCAGCCACCGGTTCACCAGCCGCAGGCCCGTCTCGGCCAGGGCCAGGCCCACCGCCGCCGCCACCAGCACGTTGACGGCCCCGAGGTCGCGCGACGGGATGGCCTCGTCGATCAGCTGCTTGACCACCAGCGGCGGCAGGACGGCGACGAAGGACAGGACCACGATGGTGCCCAGGTAGACACCCAGCAGGGGCCGGTAGGGGCGGGCGAAGGTCCACGCCCGCCGCACCGTGGCCCGGTTGACGCGGGCGTTGGCCAGCTCCTCCGGGTCGATGCGGGCCGCCCGATGACGCCCCCCGTGCCGCTCGCGCATCATGGTTGATCAAGGCTACGGTTCTGTGGACTTTCGCACTCCGGGGTGGGACTCACGCAGCGTTGGCCAGGGCCTCCACCAACACGCTCGTCATTTCCGACGTGAGGGCTGCCGGGGTGGACGCCGCCGAAATCCGCTCCCGCCACAGCGCCCGGCGCACCTCGGCCATGGCGTCGGCGAACGATGGGGTGGTCTTGGAGGGGTACCAGTCACGCTCGGTCATGGTTGGCCGGCCGCTGCCGGTGGCGGTGATGTAGGTGAGCCACACCGCGGCGTGGAGCCAAAAGCCCAGGGCGGCGGCGCGCTCAGGGCCCTGGTCCTTCCACGACTGGGGCTCGTGGGCGCCGACGACCTGCTTGGCGTCGCGGTTGGTGACCTCGATCGCCCACCGGCTGGCGTAGACCGAGACAACAGTGGCCGGGGCCATGGTGGGATCGGTGGTGAAGAAGTA
The DNA here is from genome assembly GCA_050744785.1 of Acidimicrobiales bacterium. Taxonomy (GTDB): domain Bacteria; phylum Actinomycetota; class Acidimicrobiia; order Acidimicrobiales; genus JBOGHQ01. Next base: position 3,721 of record JBOGHQ010000027.1, read on the forward strand.
GTCGTCTGGCTCGGCGCCCTCGGGGTGGCGCACCACCACGAGCGCCACCATGGCGCCGGGGCACACCCGGTACCACAGCACGGGCCTGGTCCACACCAGGCGGGCCTCGGTCCGGCCGCGCCAGTCGATGTCGAGGCGGGCCCAGTCCTCGGGCCGGGCCCCGGCGGCCAGCCCGGGCGGGACGGGCAGGCGTTCTCCCTTGGTCCGGGGCCGGCCCCGGCGCCCGGTGCGGGGAGGCGCCGCCTCGTACAGCGCGGCGTCCCGGCGCATGCGGGACACCACGGTGGTGCGGGGCAGGCCGTGGCCGGCCAGGGTGGCGTAGGCGCCGTCGGCGCACAGGACGAAGCTGCGTTCGGGGAGCCGCTCGGCCAGGCGGCGCACCAACCCCGCGGCCAGCTCGGCCAGGGTGGGCCCGTCCTTGCGGTGCAGGGCGACGCCGACAGGCACGGCGATGGGCATCCCACCCCACGGCGGGCAGACCCGCACGGCCAGGACGACCAGGTTGAGTCCCCGGGCGAAGACCACGGTCTTGCCCGACGAGCGCACCGCGTCGCGCCAGGTGCCCGCACCCTCGACCTTGCGCCCGGGGCGGTGCAGCAGGGTGTCGTCGATGAGCACCACCACCGTCCCCGGCCCCGCCGCGGCCACCGCCGCGGCCACCACCCCGGCCCACACGGCGTCCATGGACCACGCCCCGGCCCGCACCAAGCGGTGGTAGGCGTCGTGGGCGGCCCGCACGGCCGGGTCCATGACCGCCACCATGGCGCAGATGGTCCGCCGCCCGGTGGCGGTGACCCAGGCGCTGACAAGCTCGACGAAGCGGGTGTGCGAGGGGGAGGTGAAGGCGGTCGCCACCGAGGCGAGCAGCGCCTTCCACGCCGACCCGGTGGTCGTCACCGCCCGGTCGCCCGCTTGGCCGCCAGCGACGCCCGCAGCGCGGCGATGCCAGCCACCGCCGCCGCCTCCAGCTCGGCCCGGGCCCGGGCGTGGCGGGCCAGGGCGGCCCGCACCTCGCCCAGGTCGGCACCGGTGAGGGTGAGGGTCTTGGTCCTGCCGTCCTCGACGTAGGACAGCGCCGGGCTGGCGTGGCCCTCGCCGCTGGCACAGGCGCAGTTGGCCTTCCCGCAGCGGCGCACGAAGGTGAACAGGCTGCCTTTGAGGATGAGGGGGGCTTCGTCCTTGCGCCGAGAGGGCATCCGTGGCTCCTGTCTGTAATCGTAGTAGGATTACAGACTCAGGAGACCACAACGGCGGCCGACGGAGGTGGATGACCCTTGAGCCCCGAGCACCTGGAGACGGCGTGAGCACCGCCGGCCTGCACCGGCCACCGGCGTGGGACCTCCTGGCCGAAGCGATCACCCAGCGGCGCTGCGTCGAGGCGGACTACCACGGGCACGCCCGCCTGCTGTGCCCCCACCTGCTCGGTTGGAAGCACGGCCGGGCCCGGGTGCTGTCCTACCAGGCGGCCGGGTCAACCAGTCGAGGCTCGCTCAGTGCCGATCGCCGTCAGCGCTGGCGCTGGATGTTCGTCGATGAGATCGACGGCGCCACCATGACCGACGACCCTTGGCAGAGCGCTGACAACTACCGGCCCGGTGGGACCGGCGTCGAAACCATCGCCGTCGCCGTCAACGGTTGAGCCAGCTCCGCTCCTGCGGTCCGAAAGTGCGAAAGTCCACGTTCTGGCCTCGCTATGGCCTACCGGAACTATCTGGCAGGCGAGGTCGCCGAGAACTTCGCCGACGGGTTGCTCAGCCGCCGTGAGGCCCTCCGGCGCCTGGGGCTGCTGGGGCTGAGCGCGGCCGCCGCGACCACCCTCCTGTCCGCATGCGGGGGCGGGGGCGACGACGAGGCGGCCACCACCACCACGGGGCTCGGCTTCACCACCACCTCTGCTCCCGGCAGTGGCGTGGAGGGTGGCGGCGAGCTGATCCGGTTCCCGGGGCTGGCCGGCGAAGTACAGGCCGCCTGGGCCACGCCCGAGAACCCCAAGGCCGGCGTGCTGGTCATCCACGAGAACCGCGGCCTGACCGACCACTTCTTCGACCTGGTGGGCCGGCTGTCGCGGGAGGGGTACGCGGCCCTGTCGGTGGACCTGCTGTCGCGCCAGGGCGGGACCGCCTCGCTGACCGACCCGGCCGCGGCGCCGGCCGCCCTCGGTGACGCCGAGCCCGAGGTCCTCCTGGCCGACCTGGAGATCGGCCTCAACGAGCTGGCCCGGCGGGTCCCGAACAAGAAGCTGGGCGCGGTGGGCTTCTGCTTCGGCGGGGGCATGGCGTGGAACCTGGTCCAGGCCGGCGAGTCCCGCTTGTCGGCGGTGGCGCCGTTCTACGGCCCCGCACCGGACAACCCTGACTTCTCGAAGTCGCGGGCCGCCGTCCTCGGGGTCTATGCCGAGCAGGACGACCGGGTCAACGCCTCCCGGGAGCGGGCCGAGGCGGCTCTGAAGGCGGCCGGGCTGACCCATGAGGTCCGCACCTTCGCCGGCGCCGGCCACGCCTTCTTCAACGACACCGGCCCGCGCTACAACGCCGCTGCGGCCAACGAGGCGTGGGCCGCCCTGCTCGACTGGTTCGGCCGCCACCTGGCCTGACGCCGTGCCGGAGCGAGTCAGATAGCACGCGACCGCGGGTAGCCTCGGGGTATGCCCGCCCCGCTCCCCGCCGCTGTCGCCCAGCAGTACCTGGACCGCTCGAGCGACATCTACCAGCGCCTCCTGAAGGAGCGCATCGTCTTCCTCGGCACCCAGGTGGACGACCAGTCGGCCAACCTGCTGTGCGCCCAGCTCCTGCTGCTGGCCGCCGAGGACTCTGATCGCGACATCAACATCTACATCAACTCGCCGGGCGGCTCGGTCACGGCCGGCCTGGCCATCTACGACACCATGCAGTACGTGCCGTGCGACGTCTCCACGGTGTGCATGGGCCTGGCCGCTTCCATGGGCCAGTTCCTGCTGTGCGCCGGAACGCCCGGCAAGCGCTTCGCCCTGCCCCACTCCCGGATCCTGATGCACCAGCCGTCCGGTTCGATGCAGGGCCAGGCCGCCGACATCGCCATCCAGGCCGAGCAGATCATCTACCTCAAGCGGATGATGGCCGAGCGCATCGCTCACCACACTGGCCAGTCGGTGGAGCGCATCGAGGCCGACTCCGACCGGGACCGGTGGTTCACGGCCCAGGAGGGCAAGGACTACGGCTTCATCGACCGGGTGATCGAGTCGGCGGCGCAGGCGCCGGCCCTCACGCCGTAGCAGCACTTCCACCCGGCGGCCTGGGGGGACGGCCGGAACCCCGGCCACAATGGGCGCATGCGCTTCGTGAACGCCGACGGTCGAGCCGCCCTGCTCGTCGGCTCGGAGGTGCACGACCTCCACCGGCTCACGGGCGGGCAGGTGCCGGCCGAGCCCATGGCCGTGGTCGTCGACCACTGGGAGGACGCCCTCGAGGCCCACGACCTGGGGTCGTGCGACGGCGGCCGCCCCGTCGACGAGGTGCGGCTGGGCCCGCCGGTGCCGTCGCCCCGCAGCGTCTTCGCCATCGGGCTGAACTACCGCGACCACGCCAAGGAGATCGGCGCCGGGGTCGGCGCCATCCCGCCCGTGTTCACCAAGTTCCCGTCCTCGATCAGCGGCCCCTACGACGACATCGTCCTGCCCTCGGGCGAGGGCACCACCGACTGGGAGGCGGAGCTGGCCTTCGTGGTAGGGGAGGGCGGGCGCAACATCCCGGCCGCGGAGGGGCTCGACGTCCTCAGGGGCCTGATGGTGGCCCAGGACGTGTCGGAGCGCTTCGTCCAGATGGCGGCCGGGCGCCAGTTCTCGCTGGGCAAGAGCTTCGACACCTTCTGCCCCACCGGCCCCGCCGTGGTGACCGTGGACGAGCTCCCCGAGGCCCTCAACCTGCGTCTGCGGTGCCTGGTCAACGGCGAGGTGATGCAGGACGGCACCACCAGCGAGATGATCGTCGACGTCCCCCACTTGGTGGAGCTGCTGTCGGCGGTGATGACCCTGGCCGCCGGCGACGTGTGCCTCACCGGAACGCCGGCCGGCGTCGGCCACGCCCGCAGCCCCCAGCGCTTCCTGCGCCCCGGCGACGTGGTGGAGACCGAGATCGAGGGACTGGGGGCCATGCGCAACGCCTGTGTGGCCGAGCCGCCGCCGGAGGAGCGGCGCGCCCCCACCCGCCGCCGCCGCGTCCCCCGCTAGGTGTCTCGCCCTCATTCGTTCGCTTCGCTCACTCCATTCGGCCGATCTGGAGGTGCTCCGGCGGGCGAGCGGAGCTCGCGCCGCCTCCGCGCTGTACTCCTTGAAGTGTCCGCAGCCGGAGGGGCCGCCTACGGCGGCATGATCGGCCGCGGACGCTAGCGTCGGCCCCCGATGAGCGAGACGGAGGTGGGCCAGGAGGCCGGCGCGACCAAGCAACACGGCCCCGGGCCGGCGCCGGCAGTGGACCACGACCGGCTGCGGGCCGAGATCGACGCCGAGGTCCGGCGCCGCCGGGAGTCGGGCGACCTGCCCGCCGACTTCGAGCGGGAGCTCGATCTGGCCTTCGCCCGTTTTGCCCCCGTCCACGCCATCGGGGACGACTTCGACCAGGTCCTGGTGCGGGCCGAGCAGTCCACCTTCGTGGACGTGCTGGCTCCCACCGCCTCGGCCCAGCCGGTGGTGGGCCAGGTCAAGCGGGTCATCCGCAAGGCGATCATCTGGGAGGTCCGGTACGTCGCCCAGCAGGTGAGCGCCTTCTCGGCCGCCATGGCCCGAGCCGTGCGGCTGCTGGGCCGGCGGGTGGACGCCCTCGAGCGGGTCTGGCCGGCGCCGGCCCGGCTCCGGGCCGACACCGTCACGGCGGCCGGCGCGGTGAGCCCGGCCCTGTGGTCGCCGGTGGTCCTGGCCGCCCTGGAGGGGGTCACGGGCAGGGTCCTGCACGCCGAGTGCGGCGACGGGGAGCTGGTGGCGGCGCTGGTGGCGGGCGGCCTCGACGCCTACGGCGTGGACCCGGTGGAGCAGGCCCCCCGGCCCGACCTGGAGCTGCGGGCCGACGAGGTGCTGGACCACCTCCAGGCCCTGCCCGGCGGGACCCTGGGCGGGCTGGTGCTGAGCGGCGCCGTCGACCGCCTCCCGGCCGGCGCCCTGGTGGACCTGGCCGGGCTGGCCGCCGAGAAGGTGGCGCCGGGCGGCACGGTGGTGGTGCTGAGCGCCGATCCCCGCGGCTGGGCGCGGGCCGCCTCGCCGGTGGCCACCGACCTGTCGCCGGGCCGCCCACTGCACAGTGAGACGTGGTGCCATCTGCTGGCCGGCCGGGGCCTGCAGGCTCGGGTGGCCGCCGAGCAGGAGCCGGCGCCGGACGAGCTGCTCGAGGTGGTGCCGGGCGCCGACCCCGCGCTGGCCGCCAACCTGGAACGGCTCAACGCGGCGCTGTTCCCGCCCACGGCCTACGCCGTGGTGGCCACCCGCCCCGAGTGACGGCCGTCCACCAGTTCCTCCCGACGTTCGCGCCCCGCGACGCCATCGGGACCCACGCCCTCCACGTGCGCCGCATCCTGCGCGGCATGGGAGTTGCGTCGGAGATCTACGCCGAGGGGATCGTCCGAGGGGGCGGCTCGGTGGCCCACCCCTACCGGTCCTTCGCCCGGCGCCGGCCGTCCGAGGCGACCGGTCCCACGTGGCTGCTCTACCAGCTGTCCACCGGCAGCGCGGTGGCCGAGTTCGTCCAGGCCCGCCCGGAGCCCAAGTTGGTCAACTACCACAACGTCACCACCGCCTCGTTGTTCGCGCCCTGGGAGCCGCACGTGGCCGTCGAGTGCGCCGAGGGCCGCCGCCAGCTTCGGGAGCTGGCCCCCTCGGTGGAGCTCGGCATCGCGGTGTCGTCGTTCAACGAGGCCGAGCTGCGAGAGGCCGGCTACCGCCGCACGGTGGTGGCACCGGTGCTGGCCGACCTCGACGGCGATGGCGGCGGGCCCGACCCGGCGGTGCGGGCCGAGCTGGAGCGGGCCCGGGCCCGCGGCGGGGCCGACTGGCTCTTCGTGGGGCGGGTGGCGCCCCACAAGTGCCAGCACGACGTGGTGCGGGCCTTCGCCGTCTACCGCGAGCTCTACGACCCGCGGGCCCGGCTCCATCTGGTGGGCGGCGCCGGCTCGCACGCCTACGTCACCATGCTGGAGCGCTACGTGGCCGCCCTGGGGCTGGCCGGGGCGGTGGACCTGGCCGGCTCGGTCCCGGCCGGCACCCTGCGCGCCCACTTCGCGGCCGCCGACGTGTTCGTCTGCCTGTCCGAGCACGAGGGGTTCTGCGTCCCCATCGTGGAGGCCATGCGGGCCGGCGTGCCGGTGGTGGCCTACGCCGCCGCGGCCGTGCCCGAGACGGTGGCCGGTGCCGGCCTCCTCCTGGACACCAAGGACCCGATGACGGTGGCGGCTGCCGTCCACCGGGTGGTGGGCGACCCGGCCGTCCGGGCCGGCCTGGTGGCGGCCGGTGCCCGCCGGGCCGGGGACTTCACCCTCGAGCGGGCCACGCGCCGCTTCACCGAGGTGATCGGCGCCTTCCTCGACCGGCGGGGCGCGGCGTGACGGCGGCCCGGTGAGACGGCGGCCCGGTGAGCCGGTGAGCCGGTGAGGGCGCTCCACCAGTTCGTGCCCACCCTGGAACCGGGGGCGGTGGGGGGCCACATGCTGGAGCTGCAGCGCCTGGCGCGCCAACAGCTCGGCGTGGAGGCCGAACTGTTCGCAGAGTTCCTCCACCCGTCCTTCGAGGATCGGGGCCGGCGCCACACCGACTACGGCCGCCGGGTACCGGCCCGCCCCGGCGACGTGCTCGTATACCACATGGCCATCGGCTCGGTGGTGGCCGACTTCGTGCGGGACCGGCCCGAGCGCCTCGTCGTCGACCACCACAACATCACCCCGCCCGAGCTCTACGCCCGCTGGGAGCCGGCCGCCGCCTACGGTTGCTCGTGGGGGCGGGCCCAGCTGCCCCAGCTGGCCCGGCGGGCCGCCCTCGGCGTGGCCGACTCGCCGTTCAACGAGGACGAGCTGCGCCAGTCCGGCTACGTGGCCACCGCCACTGCGCCCATCCTGCTCGACCCGGCCGTCATGGCGGGCCCGTCCGGCGCCGCCGACGAGGAGCTGCTGGCCCGGCTCACCGCCTCCAAGGACGGGGCCGACTGGCTGTTCGTGGGCCGGGTGTCGCCCAACAAGTGCCAGCACGACGTGGTGAAGGCCTTCGCCGCCTACCGCCGCCTCTACGACCCCGAGGCCCGGCTGTTCCTCGTGGGCGGCTCGTCGTCGGCCTCCTACTGGTCGGCCCTGGAGGGCTACGCCGCCGCCCTCGGCCTGGCCGGTGCCGTCCACCTCACCGGCGGCGTCAGCGCCAGGGCTCTGCTGGCCTACTACCGGGCTGCCGACGTGTTCGTGGGCCTGTCCGAGCACGAAGGGTTCTGCATCCCGCTGCTGGAGGCCATGGCCTGCCAGGTGCCGGTGGTGGCCTACGCCTCCAGCGCCGTGCCGGGGACGCTGGGCGACGCCGGCGTGCTGCTCGTGTCCAAGCGACCGGCCACCGTGGCCGCCGCCGCCCACCGGGTCCTCACCGACGACGCCGTACGGCAGGGGCTGGTGGCGGCCGGGGCGGCCCGGCTGGAGGTGTTCTCCCTCGAACGCACCCGCCGGCGCTGGGTCGAGGTCCTGCAGGGGCTGGACGGGGCGTGAGGGTCGCCTACGTCGTCCCCCGCTACGGGCCCGAGGTGGTCGGGGGGGCCGAGTACGGGGCCCGGATGCTGGCCGAGCGGCTGGTGGCCGAGCCGGGCTGGGACGTGGAGGTGCTCACCACCTGCGCCCTCGACTGGCGCACCTGGGCCGACGAGTACCCGCCCGGCGAGACGGTGGTCAACGGGGTGCGGGTGCGGCGCTTCCGCTCGGAGGCGGGGCGGGACCCCGGGTTCAAGGCCTTCTCCGCCCCTGTGCTGGCCGACCCGGCCGCCGCTCCGCTGGACCGGGCCCGGCGCTGGATCGACCTCCAGGGCCCGGTCAACCCCGACGTAGTGGCCGCCGCCGCCGGCGGGGACGCCGACGTGGTGGTGTGCTACCCGTACCTCTACTACCCGACGGTGGCCGGCGTGGCGGCGGTGGGCCGGCGGGCGGTGCTGCACCCCGCTGCGCACGACGAGCCGCCCCTGCGCCTCCCGGTGTTCCGGGACGTGTTCGCCGCCGTGGGAGGCCTGGTGTTCCAGACCTACGGCGAGCGGCGGCTGGTGGAGGAGCTGTTCCCGGTGGCCGCCGTGCCCCAGGTGGTGATGGGGCTGGGCTGCGAGCCCGGCCCCGGCGACCCCGCCGCGGCGCGCCACGCGCTGGGCCTCCACGACCGCCCCTACCTCCTCTGCCTCGGCCGGGTGGACGACGGCAAGGGCACCGGCCTGCTGGCCCGCTTCTTCGCCGCCTACAAGCGGCGCCACCCCGGGCCCCTGCAGCTGGTGCTGGCCGGCCCCGTGCTGGACCGGCCCCCGCCCCATCCCGACATCCTCGTGCCGGGGCCGGTGGACGAGGCGGTGAAGTGGGGCGCCCTGCGCGGCGCCGCCGCGGTGGTGTCGCCGTCGCCGTTCGAGGCCTTCTCCATCGTGGTGGTGGAGGCGTGGACGGCCGGCGTCCCCGTGCTGGTCAACGCCTACTGCGCGGCCACCAGCGAGCACGTGGCCCGCTCGGGCGGGGGCCTGGCCTTCGGCAGCTACGCCCAGTTCGAGGTGGCCCTGGAACGCCTCTTGGGCGATCCCTCGCTGGCGGCCGGTCTGGCGGCGCGGGGGCGGGCCCACGCCGATCGTCACTTCGCCTGGCCGGTGCTCATGGCCCGCTACCGGGGCTTTCTGGCACGGGCCGCCGAGCGGGCCGCGAAGTAGCAACCGGAAGGCTGGCTACGTTTGTCGCCCGTGGCGGGAAGACGACGAGGTGTGCTGGCGGCTCTTCTGGCCGGGGCCGTGCTGGTGGCGGCCGGCCCGGCCGGGCCGGCCCGGTCG
>JBOGHQ010000028.1:0-4054 GCA_050744785.1 Acidimicrobiales bacterium
GCCAAGGCCGGCGCATCGGCCACCGCCACGCCGGGCACCGCCGCGGCCGGCACCGCCGCGTCTGCCAGCACCACCAGCCCGGCCGGCACCGCCGGCGTGCAGGCGGGGTCGTCCGTCGTCCCCGTGCTGCCCGGGCTGCCCAAGCTGCCCAACCGGTCCGGCCTCTCGGGGCTGAGCGGCACCACCCTGGTGCCGGGCGTCACCCTGCCCGGCCTGGAGGTGCCCGGCCTGGGCACCCTGCTCCAGGGCCTGCCCGCCGCCGACCTGCCGGTGGCGGCCCAGTTGCTGTCGGCCCTGCCCGCCGACGCCCTCCCCCTCGTCGGCGACGTCATCGAGGCCGTGCCGGCCGGCGCCCTGCCCGGCGTGGGGTCGCTGCTGGCCCAGCCCGCCGCCGCCCTCGGCTCCCTCCAGAGCGTGCTCGACGGCTTGTCGGCGGCCGGCCTCCCCGCCGTGGCCAACCTGCTCCAGACACTCCCCGGTGGCCAAGTGAGCAACCTCACCTCGCTGCTGAGCACCCTCCCCGCTGGGGCCACCAGCCCCCTGGCCGGGCTGCTCGGCGCCGTCCCGGCCGACCAGCGGGCCGCCCTCGGCGGCCTCCTGGGCGCCGTCCCCGCCGACCAGCTGCTCGGCTTCGACCAGCTCCTGTCCAGCCTGGTGGGCGGCAGCAGCCTGACCAGCCTCCTCGGCCTGGGCGGGCTCCTCGGCGTGAACCCGCTGGCCGCCATCCCGAACATCAACACCGTGCTGTCCGCCCTGCCGGCGCCGGCCGTGGCCGCCCTGTCGCAGGTGGTGGGCACGGTCCCGGGCAGCCAGGTCCCGTCGCTGGGGGCACTCCTGGCCGGCCTGCCCGCAACCCCGCTGAGCAGCCTCCAGTCGCTGCTTGGTGGCGGGATGCCGGTGGGCTCGGTGCCCGATCTGGGTGCCCTGCTCGGCGGTCTGCCCACCAACCAGCTGCCCGGCGTGGGCGCCATCCTGGCCGCCCTGGGCCCGGCCGGCGCCGCCGCCCTGGTCGACCTGCTGGCCGGCCTCCCGGCTGCCTCCCTGGTGCCGACGGGCCAGCTGCTGACCCTGCTGGGGTAGTCCCCCCCGAGGGGCGGGCGCCACGTCCGGTGCCAGACTCCCGGACGTGGCCCCGCCCCTTCCCCGTGCCGCCATCGCCGCCACCGATCACTGGGCCTACCTGAACCACGCCGGCGTGGCGCCGGTGTCGCGCCCGGCCGTCGAGGCCATGCACCGCTGCGCCCAGCTCTGGGCCGAAGGTGGCGGTCTCCCCGACCCCGATCACGAGGTCCGCAACGAGCAGGTCCGGGAGGCGGCGGCCCGGCTCATGGGCGTGCCCGCCACCGACGTGGCCTTCATCAAGAACACCAGTGAGGGTCTCGGGCTGGTGGCCAACGGCCTGTCCTGGGCCGAGGGCGATCGGGTCGTGGTGCCCGACCACGAGTTCCCCTCCACGCTCTACCCGTGGCTGGCCCTGCGGGACCGGGGGGTGGTGGTCGACCTGGTGCCCACCGAGGGGCCCGGCCGGTCGCTGCCGCTGGCGTCGTTCGAGCGGGTGATCGGCGCCGGGCCGGCGCCGAAGGTGGTCGCCGCCAGCTGGGTCAGCTTCGGGCGGGGCTGGCGGGTCGACCTGGCCGGGCTGGGCCGGCTGTGCCGCGACGCCGGCGCCCTCCTCTGCGCCGACGTGATCCAGGGGCTCGGGGTGATCCCCGCCGACCTCGAGGCCTGGGGAGTGGACTTCGCCATGGCCGACTCCCACAAGTGGCTGCTGGGGCCGGCCGGCACGGGAGCCCTCTACGTGCGCGGCTCGTGCCTCGACCTCCTCCGACCCATGCAGCCGGGCTGGGCCTCGGTCGCCCATCGCAGGGAGTGGGACAACCGGGACCTGGTGTGGGACGCCCGCACCCGGCGCCTGGAGGGTGGCTCGCTCAACTCGGCCGGCATCCACGCCATGGGCGCCTCCATCGATCTCCTCCTCGGCGCCGGGGTGGACCGCATCTGGTCCCACGTCCTGTCCCTGGGCCAGCGGCTTCGGGAGGGGCTGGCCGGCGCCGGCGCCACCGTCCTGACCGACCCCGTCCCCGAGGGCCGCTCCGGCATCGTCACCTTCGAGCTGCCGGGCCACGACCCGGTCGGGCTGGTGGCGTCGCTCCGCACTGAGGGCTTCGTGTGCTCGCCTCGCGCCGGCGGTGTCCGCATCTCGCCCCACGGCTACAACGAGGAGGCCGAGATCGACGGCCTGGTGGCGGCGGTGGCCGGGCTGGCCGGGTGAACGAACTAGGCGGAGATGAGGTCGCGCAGGCCGGCGCCTGAGACGTCGCGGAGCTTGGCGATGGCCTTGGACTCGATGTGGCGGATCCGCTCGCGGCTCACACCGAACTGGGACGCCACCTCGGCCAAGGTGCGGGGCTCGCCCCGGTCCAGCCCGTACCGCAGGCAGAGGATGTCCTGCTCCCGCTTGTCGAGCCGGGCCAGCAGCTCGGAGACCTGGGCCGGGACCATGGCGGCCAGGGCGGCCTGGTCGGGCGGGATGGCCGACGGGTCCACCATCAGCTCGCCCAGCTCGGTGTCGCCGGTCTCGCCGCGGGGCTCGGACAGCGAGAGCGGTTCCACCAGGTAGGGGAGGAGCTCCTCCACCTTGGAGAGCGGCATGCCGGCCTGCTCGACCAGCTCTTCCGGCTTGGGCGGCTGGCCGTGGGCCGTCTCGTAGGCGGCCACCGCCTTGCGGAGGCGCAGGAGCTGGTCGACGGCGTGGACGGGGAGGCGGATGGTGCGGCTCGTGTTGGCGATACCCCGGGTGATGGCCTGGCGCACCCACCAGGTGGCGTAGGTGGAGAACTTGAAGCCCCGGCTGGCGTCGAAGCGCTCGACGGCCCGCATCAGGCCCAGGTTCCCCTCCTGGATGAGGTCCAGAAGGGGGAGGCCGGAGGCGCGGTACCCCTTGGCGATGGACACCACCAGCCGGAGGTTCGACTTCACGAAGCGGGCCGCCGCTTCCTCGCCGGCCTGGGCGGCGGCGTTCAGGCGGCGGCGCTCCTCGGTGGTGACCTCGCAGTCGGTGGCCAGGCGGAGGGCGGCGTCCCGGCCATCCCGGATGAAGCCGGCCAGGATGGCCTCGTCCTCTCGGGTGAGGAGGGGGTGGCGGGCGATGTCGTTGAGGTAGAGCCGGACCCCGTCCTCTTCGCCGTTTCGAGCCCCTCGCTCGACTGCCACGTTGCCTCCCGCTGTGGGACCCACCCCCACTGGCGCTGCTACGAGCCTAGCCGGATCGCACAAGCTTTGGACAGCGGAGGTTCACTCGATCGGCCTGAGCAACTCGGGAGCCACCGGGCACCGCGCCGACGGGGACGGGCCCGACGCGGGCTGGGCACCCTCGGGGCCGATCACGGCGTCGCACTGCGCCCTGGCCACGACCTCTACCGGCCGTTCCCAGGGCGGCGGCCCGGCGCTCTGCAACCGGTCCTCGACGGCGGTCCAGAGACGCTCTGGGAGCATCCTTCCCATCCCGGTGACCAGCCACACGGGCACACCGGCGGCTCGGCCCAGGGCGGCGGCGGCATGCGAGCCGGCCGCTGCGGCGAAGGCGGCCGGGCCGGCCGCGGTGGCCTCCAGCAGCACCACGTCGGCGCTGGTCACCGCCCCGCCCAGGCCGGCGTCGTCCACGTCCTCGGCCGCATGGCCGGCCGCGAGCAGCTGGCCCGGGAGTCCGTAGGACTCCCCTCGGGCCGAGACGAGCAGGACCCCCACGTCGCCGCGAAGGCCGACGGCCTCCAGGGCGACCTCGGGCCAGCCGAGGAGGACGACCGTGGCGCCCTCGGGCAGGGCGGCGGCCACCATGGCCCCGGTGGCGTCGCCGTCGAGCTCGGCCGCGGCCCGCCGCGCCTCGGCCACGGGGTCGGGAGCGCACAGGACCCGCGACGCCAGCCACCACACCGGGCCGGCGTGAGGGTGGCGCTCCACCAGGCGCCGGCAGGCGATGACCAGGGCGGCCGGGTCGGGCCCCAGGCCCCGCAGCGCGTCGGCCGCCTCCCGCGCCACCACACCCGGACTGGCC
>JBOGHQ010000029.1:0-4621 GCA_050744785.1 Acidimicrobiales bacterium
GTGCCGCCGGGGGCCTCCGGGTCGGCCACCGCCAGCCGCCGGCGGGGGGCGCCGGCGTTGGTGAGCAGGTAGAGGCGGCCGTCGTGGCGCACGGCGGCGTCGGTCCAGACGTCGACGTCCTCCTGCACGGTGCACCAGGCGCCGGCCGGCACGTCCAGCAGGTACACGTCGTTGCGGGGGGCGGTGCCCTTGGACGCCCCCACCACCAGCCATCGCCCGTCGCGGGAGGCGTGCAGGGAGTGGTACTCGGTCTTGTCCCGGCCGGCGCCGAAGACCATCCCGTCGCCATCGGGGTCGGCGCCGACCCGGTGGCGGTAGACGCGCCGGTGGAACTGCTCGTCGCCGGCCGGCAGGTCCGCGGGCGGCAGCCGCCGCACGTAGAACAGCTCCTCACCGCCGGGCAGCCACGCCATGTCGCCGTAGCGGGTGCGGTCGATGGGCCCGTCCAGCACCTTGCCGGTGCCCACGTCGATGACCAACAGGGACGACTCCTCGTCGCCGCCCTCCGACAGCAGGTAGGCGAGCCGGTCGCCCTCCAGGGAGGGGGCGAAGCCGTCCAGTGTGACGGTGTCGTCGTCGTTCAGGGCGCTGGGGTCGAGCAGCACCCGCTCCGATCCGTCTGCCTCCCGCACGAGGAGGACGGCGTGTTCCTGGTCCGGCCGGCGCCGGGTGAAGAAGGCCCGCTCGCCCCGGTGGGCCGGGGCGGTCACCGAGCCGGTGGCGTGGAGCTGGTGGAGCCGGTCCCGTACGCCGTCCCGGCCGGGGAGGGCGTCGAGGTGGGCCCGGGTCAGCGTGTCCTGGGCCGCCGACCAGGCCTCGGTGCCGGGCGACGACGGCTCCTCCAGCCACCGGTAGGGGTCGGCCACCTCCCGACCGTGCAGGTGGTCCACCACGTCGAGGCGGGGGGCGTCGGGGTACGCCACGGCCGGGGAACCCTACCGGCCCCGGTCAGCCCGGCGGTGCGGCCGGGTGGGTGGGTACCCTGGCGTGCTGGCCCGAGTGGCGGAATGGCAGACGCGGTGGCCTCAAAAGCCACTGCCCTCCGGGGCGTGTGGGTTCGACCCCCACCTCGGGCACGAGCGGGGGCGCAGCGAGCGGGCGCTCAGCTCAGCCCGCGCGAGTCCTGCTTGAGGGCGGTGTCGACACCCAGGGCGGCGGCCACCACCAGGCTGCGGAGGGGCTCGTCCAGGGCCCGATGGATGTGCACCACGTAGTTGTCGGCCGAGGTGAACATGGTCTTGGCCAGTCCCTCCCAGGTCTTGGTGATGCGAGCCACCTCGGTGCCGGCCTCGTCGCGCAGGCTGAAGTTCCAGGCCCGCCAGTTCTCGGCGTTGATGGACCCCACCGCCCGGCCGCCGGCCTCCAGGCCGAAGCGGATCTTGCCCACCATGTTCTCCTGGACGATGGTGCCGACCTCGTTCCCGGCCCCGTCCTGCACCTGCACCTTGGACTTGAAGACCTTGGCCGGCCGGGTGATGGCCAGCACCGTCCGGCCCGACATGTCCACCACCTCCAGGTGGTGGGTGAGGAACTGGTCCAGGGAGGTGAGGGCCCGCAGCACCTTGCGGGCCGCCCCCTGGCCCACCTGGCGGACGGCGCCGACCTGGGTGCCGTGCTGGTCGAACACGGCGTACTCGTTGCGCAGCTCGATGAGCTTGACCTTCTGGTTGACGACCAGGACCGGCTCGGTGAACAGGGTGCCGCCGCCGGCGGGTGCCGCCCAGCCGCCGGCCCGGGCCACGTCGCTCTGCACCTTGTCGGCGGACCGCTTGACGGTGGGGACGTAGTCGTCGCCGGTGGGCGGCGAGCCCGGAGGGCCGGCGGGGTCGCTCATGGGACGCGACCGTACCGGTGTGGGCTTCGGCCTGCCGGACGGGAGGGCTTTAGCGCGGGTGCGGGTGGTGGAACCCGTTGCGCTTCAGCATGGCGGCCACCTGGGACGGGCCCCGACCGTCGTCGCGCCGGGACGACGCCGACGTGGAGCTGCTGCGGTAGAGCAGTCCGATGGCGATGCAGAGCGGCACCGAGAGCAACACCCAACTGATGAGGACGATGCGGGCCACTACCGCAATGGTGAGCCGGTCGGGCGATGCCGCCAATGACCCGCTCTGGCCATTTCGGCATGGCCCGGCCGGGCTGCTCCTCCGGCTACTTCAACGGGTTGGGCGGCCGGGCGTCGATCTGGGGCGGGTTGGGCACCACCACCATCGAGGGCACGGGGATCTCGTCCTTGGACACGTCGGCGACGCGGCTGTAGATGATCGAGCCGCCGGCCACCAGCAGGGCGAGGATGATCAGCACCTTGAGGATGCACCAGGCTACGGCGCCCGGGCCCCGGAGGGAAGGGCCCGGCGGCCGGGACCGGCGGCCAGCGGCCACACTGGTCGGGTGCCCGGCCGCCCACGCGCTCACGACTGATGCGCGCTGACCCGTACGCGGTGCTGGGCGTGGCGCCCTCCGCCTCCGACGACGAGGTGCGGGCCGCCTACCGGGCCCGCTCGATGCTCCTGCACCCCGACCTGCACCAGGAGCGCCCGGAGCCGGTGCGCCTGGAGGCGGAGCGGGCCATGCGCCAGCTCACCGAGGCCTACGAGGCGGTGCTCGACCTCCGGGGCCAGGGCGGTTCCCGGCCCGGCCAGGCAGGTGAGTCGGCGTTCCACCGGCTGGGCCGGAAGGCCAGCCGGTCCCGGACGGCCCGCACCGCGGCCGAGGCGGGCGAGCAGCCGGGCAGCGTGGTCTACCGGCTGGGGTGGCTGGTGGGCCGGCGCCGGTCCCGCTGACCCCGGCGACCGGGATCAGCCCGCGCCCACGGAGGCCAGCAGGTTGACCGAGGTGTCCTTGGGCGAGACCTTGTACCAGGCCTCCTCGATCCTTCCCTTCCCGTCCACCAGGAAGGCGGATCGGATGATGCCCATGTACCTCTTGCCGTACATGGACTTCTCGCCCCACACGCCGTAGGCGTCGGCCACGGCATGGTCCTGGTCGGCCAGCAGGGGGAACCCCAGCCCGTGCTTCTGGTCGAACCTGGACTGCTTGGCGGGCGGGTCGGGGCTGATCCCCACGATGGCGGTGTCGCCCACCTGGCCGGCCACGTCCCGCAGCCCGCAGGCCTGTTGGGTGCAGCCCCCGGTATCGGCCTTGGGGTAGAAGTAAATCAACGTACGTACCTTCATCTCCTTCACGTGCTTCGACAGCGTGAACGGGTTGCCGTTCTGATCGAGCAACGTGAAGTCGGGGCCCTTGTCACCGGGCTTGAGAGGCATCACGCGGAGGCTAGATCGCTCACCCCCAGGCTCGCAGTCGCCCATCCTTCGTTGCGCCAGCCAATCAGGTCGTCCAGCGCTGCCTCAAGCGCTCGCATCAGCCACAGCAGGACATCCGAGGCCTTCTACTGGGCGAGGACGGTTGGCGACCGCAACTCGTCGGCTGCGTTGCATATCTGATGTGTGACCCCGAAGTCCGGCCCATCGCCGAGCTTCTCGAGCTCCGTCATTCCGGAACCACCCCAGGGGCAGCGCACGGGACCAACCTAACCGCCGTGTGAGACTTCCGGACGTCACGCGCCAGGTCTGGGTCGATGCGTGGCAGCTCCAGTGCTGCGGCGATCCGATCGATGGACGAGCGCGCCGCGACGCTCACGGACTACGAGGACCACCATGGGGTGGAGGCACCGGTCGCCGAGTTGAGCGGCGTCGTGAGTCGGTCGAGGCCGTGTCCTGTCAGTTCGCTCCGCGGGGTCGAGCGCTGTACCCGGTCGCTGGCACCTCAGTCGTCGAATGGCGCGATCGGGCCGATGGGTGTCCGCAGCGGTGGAGGCCCCCTGCGGCGGCGCGAGCGGCCACGGACCGCGGCTCGCTCAGACGGGGCGAACGCTTGTGCTCACAGCACTTCCACGGAGCCTTCGACCTCGTTCTGGCCCGGCTGCAACGGGGTCGCAACTGTGCCATCGTCTTTGGGCATGCGGATCGTGGTGAGTGAGTTCATGAGCCTCGACGGCGTGGTGCAGGCCCCCGGGGGGCCCGACGAGGACACCGACGGGGGGTTCCCGCACGGCGGGTGGTCGATGCCGTTCTTCGACCCTGAGGTCATGGGGGCGGCCATCGACAAGAGCGCCCGGCGCACCGACGCCCTGCTCTTCGGCCGGCGGACCTGGGAGGTGATGGCGGCCGCCTGGCCCGAGCAGGCCGGCGACCCCTTCGCCGACTGGATGAACGCGGTGGAGAAGCACGTGGTGTCGGACTCGCTGTCGGAGGCCGACCTCACCTGGGCCCCCACCAGCCTGATTCGCGGCCCCGACCTCCACGGCGCCGTCGACGAGTTGCGGGAACGGCCCGGAAGGGACGTGAACGTCATGGGCAGCTCCCAGCTGGCCCGCTCCCTGCTGGAGGCCGACCTGGTCGACGAGCTGAACCTGATGATCGAGCCCATCATCCTCGGCGGCGGCAAGAGCGTCTTCCCCGCCGACGGCGCGGCCCGCACCTTCGAGCTGGTCTCGACCGAGACGACGCGCACCGGCGTCCAGGTCTGCCGGTACGAGCGGGTGCGGGAGCGCTCGTAGCCCCCGGGCGCGAGCCGGGCTAGCGGCCCCGCCGGCCGCCGGCCGACGCGGTGCGCCGGGCTG
>JBOGHQ010000030.1:0-3646 GCA_050744785.1 Acidimicrobiales bacterium
GAAGCTGCCCGCCGCGACCCCGAGCGACGGCCGCTGGCGGCGGCGCGGCGGGGCCGTGGACGCCTCGCTCACGGCGGAATCAGAAGCTGTTGCTGATGCTGATGGCGGCGGGGCCGAGGACGATCACGAAGAGCGACGGGAAGATGCAGAACACCATTGGCAGCAGCATCTTCACCGGCGCCTTCTGGGCCCGCTCCTGGGCCAGCTGGCGGCGCCGCACCCGCATCTCGTCGGCCTGCTGGCGAAGGATGTGCCCGATGGACACGCCGAAGGCGTCGGCCTGCAGGATGGCGAGCACGAACGACTTCACCTCGGGCACGCCGGTGCGCTGCTCGAAGGCCCGCAGGGCGTCGGCCCGGCTGGCGCCGGCCCGCACCTCGCCGATCATGCGGCCGAACTCGTCCGAGAGGGGACCGGGCACCGAGGCGACGGTGCGGTCCAGCGCCTGCTCGAAGCCCAAGCCGGCCTCGACGCTGATGGTGAGCAGGTCCAGTACGTCGGGGAGCTTCATCTGGATCTTGTACCTGCGCTCCTCGACCTTCCGGTTCAGGACGGCGTCCGGCCCGAGCAGCAGGGCCAGGGCGAGGAACAGGAAGACCGCCAAGGGCATGTTCCCTTCGAGGCCGAGGAACCGGAAGGAGAACCACCACGCCACCGGGATCATGAGCACGGTGAGGACCCGGACAGCCAGGAACTTCTGGAGGTCCTCGGTACGGGACATTCCCGCGTGGACCAGCTTCACGGCCGACTTGTTGATGTAGTCCTGCGGCGTGAACCGTCGAGCCACCCCTGCCAGCCACTGGACGACGGGGAGGACCACCCGCGGCGCGAAGGCCTGCTTCAGCTCGACCTCGCGTGAAGGCAGGATCTCGGGGTCGTCGTAGTGCTCCAGCTGCCGCAGCGAACCGCGCACGGCCGAGCGCTCGGCCACCTGGGAACTGGCCGCCCAGGCGATGAGCGTCAGGGCCAGGAACACGCCGGCGAAGGCAACGATGATCATCTCGTCAGACCTCGATGTCCACGATCTTCTTCATCCAGATGAACCCTGCGATGGCCACCGCGGTCGCTCCCGCCAGCAGGGCCTGGCCGCTCCCACGCTCGAACAACGGCTCCAGGTACTCCGGGTTCAGGGCGTACACCACGGCCCCGATGGCGACGGGCAGGATCCCGAGCACGACGGCGCTGATGCGGCCCTCCGCGGTGAGGGACCGGATGTCCCTGCGCAGGCGCTCTCGGGCCACCATGGTCTCCGCGACCGTCTGGAGCAACTCGGCCAGGTTGCCGCCCACCTCACGCTGGATCTTGATGGCCATGACGGCCCAGTCGTAGTCGTTGGAGTGCACCCGCCGGGCCGAGTCCTCCATGGCCAGTTCCACGGGCCGGCCCAACCGGGCCTCCACCAGCACCCGCCGCAGCTCCTTGCCCATCGGGTCGTCCACCTGCTCCGAGACGGCGTCGGCGCCCTGGAGGAGGGAGTACCCCGCCCGGAGCGTGCTGGCCAGCAGCGTGAGCATGTCGGGCAGCTGAGCGGTGAACTTCCTGCGGCGTCGCTCGCCCATGAAGTCGAGGGCCGCGATCGGCCCCAAGCCGAACACGATGAGTGCCACGAAGGCCCCGAGCGGCCCCTTCAGCAAGAACCCGATGAGGGTGAAGACGATCGTCCCCACCAGATAGAAGAACAGGGCCTCGGCCGCTCGGACGGGCAGGTCGGCCTTCTCGAGCTTCTTCTCGACGATGTCGAGGATGCCGCGCTCCCTGGCGACCTTGGCGGTGGCCTCCACCGCTCGCCGCAGGATGGCCGTCTGGGCCAGGCTGATGTCGGCGGTGCCCTTGGCCGACGTCAGTCCCTCGTCGCCCGGCAGAGGACCGTAGGCACTGAGGGTCTTGGCGAGCGCCGGGGTGCGCTCTTGCCGCGAGGCGGCGAGCAGGAGGTAGATGAGGCCGCCGACGGCCACGCAGACGATGAGGGCCACCATGACCAGGCCCACCGTCCCCCCGAACAGATCCGAGAACGGCGACTTCTCGGCCACCTGTGGCCTGGCCGCCTGGCCGCTGCTCACCGAGCCGGCATTCACCGGGCCGGCCGCAGTCCGCAGGCCGCCGGCGGCGAGGCTGACCTCGATGGAACCCTCGCGCGCCGTGGAGGTGTAGCTGATCTCGTACTGGTTCTGGAGGGCCCGCTGCACGTTGGCGTAGAGGCCGCCGAGGCCGCTGGCGTTGGTGGTCTCGGAGTACTGGCCGCCGCTGGCGTTGGCCAGCCGGTTGAGCGAGCCGGCGTCGAACTCGCCACCCCGCAGCCCCACCGCGAACAGGGCCGCCTTGGCGCTCAGCACCGAAGCCTCCGCCTCGGCCACGCCGCTCTGCGACACCGTGTCGGCCCCATCGGAGAGCAGGACGATGTTGGGCTGCAGCTCGGTCCGGTCGGTGAACAGGCCCGACGCCGTGCGCACGGCGTCGAACAGCGCCGTCTCCCCGGTGGCCTGGAGGCCGTCGATGGCGCCGCTGAGCAGGTTGGCGTCGTTGGTGAACTGCGTGACCACACGGGGCTGGTCGTTGAAGGCGACGATGGCCACCTGGTCGTTGGGCAGCTTCTGGGCCACGAACTGCTTGGCCGAGTCCTTGGCCGCCTGGAGCTTGTTCCCGGTCCGCATGGAACCCGAGATGTCCACGACCAGCACGATGCCGATCTGGGTGTCGGTCTGGCCGATGGGCACGACTTGGAAGTCGCGCAGGATGCGGCCGTTCTCCCGGAGGCTGAACGAGCCCAGGTCGGGCGTCGGCCCGACGACCTGGGCCGAGATGGTGACCTGCGGGAAGTCCTGGACGTCCAGCTCGCGGATGGTGATGGAGTCGGCCGCGGTGGCCACGGGCGCGGCCAGGCTGAGGACGACGGCCGCCACGAACAGGGCGGCGAGGGCCCGCTTCATCGCCGTCCGACGCGCCGATCGGTCTGCTGGCCGATGAAGATGTTGGCCGAGAGCTCGATGCCGAGGTCCTTCAGCTTCTCGGAGAACTTGGGGCGGATGCCGGTGGGCTTGAGGTGGCCGAGGAAGCGCCCGGTGTTGGGGTCGACCCCCATGTGCCAGTCGAAGAGGAAGACGTCCTGGAGGATGATCACCTCGCCCTCCATCCCCTGCACCTCGGTGATGTGGGTGACCCGCCGGGTCCCGTCCCGCATGCGGGTGAGGTGCACGATCAGGTCGAGGGCGGACGCCATCTGCTCCCGGATGGCCCGCACCGGCAGGTCGAAGCCGGCCATCAGGGTCATGGTCTCGATACGGGCCAGGGTGTCCCGCGGGCTGTTGGAGTGGATGGTGGTGAGCGAGCCGTCGTGGCCGGTGTTCATGGCCTGGAGCATGTCCAGGGCCTCGCCGGACCGGCACTCACCCACCACGATGCGGTCGGGCCGCATGCGGAGGGAGTTCCGCACCAGGTCCCGGATGGTGACCTCTCCCCGGTTCTCGATGTTCGGGGGGCGCGCCTCCAGCGAGACCACGTGCTCCTGGCGGAGCTGGAGCTCCTTGGCGTCCTCGATGGTGACGATGCGCTCGTCGTTGGGCAGGAACCCCGACATCACGTTGAGCAATGTGGTCTTACCGGTGCCGGTACCGCCCGAGATGATGACGTTGAGCCGGCCGTGGACGCA
>JBOGHQ010000031.1:0-2749 GCA_050744785.1 Acidimicrobiales bacterium
TCTCCTCGCCACCGGCGCCCGCAAGAACCTGACCACCGCGGCTTGGAGCCGGCGCCGCAACGAGCTGCCGGCCGTGACGGGCTTCACCGTCGAGCGGACTGAGGGCTCGACCGTGGTCGCGCTGGTGGACCACGAGCCGGGCCTGGACCCGTTCGTGGGATTGCGGCCGGCCCAGGACCGCCAGCGCTGGACGGCGCGCAAGGAGGCCGGCGGCTGGCTCCTCAACCCTGATCCGCGGATCGAGATGCTGTACCCGCCCGCCGGTGACGCACCGCCCGCCGCCCTCGACTGGGCGCAGGCCGTGCAGCGCTGCGACCAGGCCGGCGCCCGTCGACTCGAGGGCGTCGACGTGCTGTTCGGCACGACCGACGGGCCGGCCCGGCTCTGCCGGGTCACCGGCGCCCTGTCGGCCGGTCGCCCGGAGCGGCTCCCGGCCGGGCCCGCCTCCCAGGAGCTCGTCGGCCAGTACGGCGCCGAGGTCCTCACCTGGGCCCGCTCCGTCCGCATCACCGGCGGGGAGCGCCCATTCCACGCCGTCCTCGCCCCGATCGGCTCCGTATGGAGAGTGGTCGGGGTGTTCGAACCGTAGAAGCACCCGACGTCAACAAGGGGGAAGGACAACATGAACCAACGACGATCGTTGCTGGCCGCCCTGACGGCGGTCGCCGCACTCGGAACGGCTGTCGTCGTGACCGGCAACCCGGCCACGGCGTCCAGCCACCGGGAGGCGCCACTGATCAGCCAGGACCCGGTAGCCGACAACACCGATCTGTACCTGTTCCGGGACCCGGTCGACCAGACCAAGGTCAACATCATCGCCAACTTCATCGGGTTGGAGCAGCCCGCGGCCGGGCCGAACTTCGTCCGCTTCGGCGACGACGTGCTCTACGAGCTCCACGTCGACAACGACCACGACGTGGCCCCGGACGTCACCTACCAGTTCCGGTTCCGCACCACGGTGCGCAACCCCGGGACGTTCCTCTACAACACCAACCAGCTCACCACGCCGGGCGACGCCGACCGCAACGTCGTCCAGACCTACTCGGTGCGAGAGGTGAGGGACGACGGCACCGCCACCATGCTGGTCACCGACGCCCTGACGCCGCCCGAGAACATCGGGCCCCGCACGGTGCCCGGCGACTACGAGGCCACCCTGGCCCAGCCCGCCATCGCCACCTTCGGCAGCGGCGCCTCGGCCGGCAAGGTCTTCGCCGGCGCCCGCAAGGACGCCTTCTACGTCGACCTCGGCTCGATCTTCGACCTGCTGGGGGTGCGGCCGGCACCGTTCAACAGCCTCCACGCCATCGACCAGCCGGCCGAGCCGGCCCGGGACGGCCTGGCCGGGAAGAACGTGCACACCATCGCCCTCCAGGTGCCCATCGCCTCGGTCACCAGGACCGGCGACCTGCCCACCGTGGTCGACGCCAAGGACTCGGTGATCGGCGTGTACGCCTCGGCCAGCCGCCAGAAGGTGCGGGTCCTGTCGGACGACGGGAGCGCGCCCCACAGCGCCGGCAAGTGGGTGCAGGTCAGCCGGCTCGGGATCCCGCTGGTGAACGAGGTGCTCATCCCGCTCGGCCTCAAGGACCGGTGGAACGCGGTGGACCCGGTGGAGGACGGCCAGTTCTTCTCCTACATCCTGGACCCCGAGCCCACCAAGCTCATCGGCGCCCTCTTCGACGAGGCCTACGCCGACAAGGCCACCAAGGTGCCGCCGGGGGGCGCGGCCAGCCGGCCCGACCTCATCCAGCTGCTGACCGGACAGCTCATCGGCCTGTCGCCGGCCAACGCCCTGCCGCCGGCCGACCTGCTGCGCATCAACCTGGCCCGGCCGGCCGACACCGCCGACCAGAACAGCACCGACGACCGCCTCGGGGCGCTGGCCGGTGACCCGCTCGGCTTCCCGAACGGCCGCCGGCTGCGGGACGACGTGGTGGACATCGAGCTGAGGGTGCTGTCCGGCCTGCTGCTCGGCGCCCCTTACGACGACGGGGCCAACCCCCTGCTCACCGATGCCGTCGACGGGAGTGACCGCCCGTACCTCAACGTCTTCCCGTACCAGGCGACGCCGATCAGCGGCTTCGACCAGGACGACGGGGCCAGCTGAGGTCCACGGCGATGCCCCACCGCACGACCGCCATCGTGCTCGCCGTGCTGGCCGCCGTCGCCGCCTCGGGTTGCACCCGGGACGGTGGCGGCGGCCCCGCCGTCCCCGCCGCCCTCGCCTCGCCCTTCGTGGTGGTGGACCCGGCCAGCACCTCACCCACCGACCGGGCCATCGCCGCCGCCCAGGACCGGCTCCGCACCGACGGCGGCGACGACGGCGCCCGGCTGGCCCTGGCCGGCGCCTTCCTCCAGAAGGCGAGGGAGACAGGCGACCCCTCCCTGTACACCCGCGTCGAGGTCCTGCTGGAGCGGGCCGCCGGCGGCCGGGGCGAGGACGCCACCCTCCTGGTCGCCGAGGGCACCCTGGCCCTGGCCCGCCACCGCTTCGCCGACGCCCTGGACCTGGGCCGGCGGGCCGTCGACCTGGCGCCCGGCAACGTGGGCGCCATGGGCGTGGTGGTCGACGCCCTCAACGAGCTGGGCCGCTACGACGAAGCCCTCGAAGCGACCCAGGCCATGGCCGACGCCAAGCCCAACCTCGCCTCGCCCTTCGTGGTGGTGGACCCGGCCAGCACCTCACCCACCGACCGGGCCATCGCCGCCGCCCAGGACCGGCTCCGCACCGACGGCGGCGACGACGGCG
>JBOGHQ010000032.1:0-5806 GCA_050744785.1 Acidimicrobiales bacterium
CCTGAGGTGGCGTCTCGGCGACTGCCCGGGGAGCGCGCACACGAACGACCGTGGGGACCGACAGGCGTCCGCCCCGCGCTTGCGGATCACGGCCGCATGAGCCCCCGCACGGACAGCCCCGCACTGATGATGCAGCCCCCGGCGAGCACCCACATGCCCGTCGCGGCGCGGAACGGGACGACGGTAGCCACCGTGGCGCCGGCGACCCAGCACAGCTGAAAGATCGTCTCGTAGCGGGCGAAGGTGCGGCCGCGCACGACGTCCGGCGCGTCATGCTGCAGAAGGCTGTCGAAGGCGAGCCGCCCAGCACCCGACGCGAGGCCGACCACGCCGGCCAACACGGCCGCTCGCGTCACTCCGAAACCGCCGGCCGCCCACAACGCCGCCGCCGCCATGCTCGCCAGGGTGACGAGCAGTAGGGCGGACTCCCGCAGGACCGAACGGAGCGCCGGCGCAACCAGGGAGCCGGCAAACCCGCCGATTCCGGCGGCCGCGATCACGACCCCGAAGCCGCGTCCCGTCTCCCCCGCACCCCGCAGGAGGAACGCCAGCAGGAAGGTGAGGTACCCCACCGCCGCACGCGAGCCCGCCATGGCCACTCCGCCGGCGAGAAGGCGCGCCGAGAGCAGCCGCCGCCATTCGCCGACGCTCTCCCGGTCGGGCGTGGCCCGGGTGGACCGTGGCAGCCGGAACGCCGCGCCGGCGCCCGCGGCGAACACCGCACCGGATACCCAGAGCGTCGCCTCGTGCCCTAGCCAGTGGTTGAGGCCGACAGCCGGCAGCGCGCCGGCGACCGCCCCCACGACCGACACGACCGCCAGCCACGCGTTGCCCCACATGAGGCTGCGCCGCGGCGGGAGGACGTCGGGGACCAGAGCGCTGCGGCTCACGCCGTGGATGCGCGACAGGACGAGGAGCCCGAACGCCAGCGGGTACAGCATGAGCCGGTCGGTGCGGCTGGCCAGCAGCACGGCCAGCACCGCCCTCGCCGCTGCAGCCACCACGATGGCGCGGCGGAAAGCGCCCCGCCGGCGGTCGATGAGCGGTCCCACCACCGGCGACAGCACCGCGAACGGCGCCATCGTGAGCGCCAGGTACAGACCCACCTGCTCACGGGCTTCGCCCAGCGGCACGGCGAAGAACAGCGTGTCGGCCAGGGCCACGGCGACGAGCGCGTCGCCAGCGGCATGCGCCACCTGCGCCTGGGCCAGCCGGCGGAACGGCGGCCAGCCCGAGACGCTACGGCTCGCCGCGGCCGTGCCGTCGTCGTGGCCCCCCACGGGGTCGGCCGCCCCGTCCGGGCGACGGTCACGTCTGCTCGCCCTTCGCGGCGCCACACCGCCATCATCCACGGTCGACGGCCCCACCGGTGCCATTGGGGCCCAGAACGACCTATCCTGGGTGGTGGCGTGCCGGGAAGGCTGGTCGGCGACCTCGACTCGTGACCCCGGGAGGTCCCGCCATGTTCAGCCGCCGCCCCGGATCTGGCGCCCGTGCCGCCACGTCCTCTCCGATGCCGGCTTCGCCACCGCCCGCCCTCACCGTCGAGGGGCGCCGCCTCGTCGGGCATGCGGTGGCCGCCAGGTCGGCGCCACCGTGGCGGTCGCGGTGCCCGCGGTTCGTACGTACCCTGCGAGATCCTCTACGCCACCCGTCGCGGCTCGGGGAGGTGCCGGGCGATGGCCGGCCGTGAGGCCTTCGCCGCCGGGGGCGCCTGCTGGGATCTGGGACACGCGTCCACGAGTCGACCCGCCCGGACCTGCTCCATGGGCGTCGACAGCGCCCGCCAAGGGGCGTCGCCGGAACCCGGCTGGCCGGGCCCCGAGGCGGGCGCCGGCGTGAACGGCTTCGGGAGCGTCGATGGCTGAGACCCGATCCGGCACGGTGCGGCGGCGCCGGGCGCCCGTGCGGACGATGGTGTTCCTCGGCCTGGCGGTCGTCGGGTTGGCGCTGACCTCGGCCCGGGGCATCGCCCGCTTCTACACCGACTACCTGTGGTTCGACTCGCTCGGCTTCACCAGCGTGTGGACCGGTGTCCTGTGGTCGAAGGTCGGGTTGGCGCTGGTGTTCACGGGCGTCTTCACGGCCTTGCTGTGGGGCAACCTCGCCGTGGCCCGCCGCCTCGCGCCGCCCGTGCGCCCGCCGGGCCCCGAGGAGGAGGGCCTGGCCCCGCTGCTCGGGCTCGTGGACCGCCGCCCCCGCCTGGTCCACGGTGCGGCCGCCGTGCTGTTCGGTCTGTTCTTCGGCGCCAGCGTGGCGCCCCAGTGGGACGAATGGATCCTGTTCCGCAACTCGGTCTCTTTCGGGGTGGACGACCCGCTGTTCGGGCGCGACGTGGGGTTCTTCGTCTTCCGGCTGCCCTTCCTGGCCTTCGTGGTCAACTGGCTCTTCGCCGCTCTCGGCATCGTGGCCGCGATGACGGCCGGCGCCCATTACGTCTACGGGGGCCTGCGGTTCCAGGTCGCGCGCCGGAGGGTCACGCCGCAGGCCACCGCGCACCTGTCGGTCTTGTTCGGCGCGCTGGCCGTCGTCAAGGCGCTCGGCTACTACCTCGACCGCTTCGAGTTGGCCCTGTCGCAGCGCGGCGTCGTCCACGGGGCCGCCTACACCGACGTCAACGCCCAGCTGCCGGCCATCGACCTCCTGATCGTCATCTCTCTGCTCACCGCCGCCCTGTTCGTCTACAACATCCGCCAGCAGCGATGGACCCTCCCGGCCGTCGCCGTGGGTCTGTGGGCCTTGGTAGCGCTGGTGGCCGGTACCATCTACCCGGCGCTGATCCAGCGGTTCCGCGTCGAGCCCGCCGAGTCGAACAAAGAGGCTCCCTTCATCGAGCGCAACATCGCCGCCACTCGTGCGGCCATGGGGCTCGAGAACGTAACGGTGCGCGACTTCGCGTACGACGAGGAGCTACGCCCGGAGGCGCTGGTCGCCAACGCCGAGACCATCCGCAACGTCCGCCTCTGGGACCCCCAGGTCATGCGACGGACCTACCAGCGCCTCCAGGAGGTCCGCACCTTCTACCGGTTCACCGACGTCGACGTCGACCGCTACGGCGTGGAGGACGAGCAAACCCAGATCCTGCTCTCGGCCCGCGAGCTCAGCCCTGACAGCCTTCCCTCAGACACGTGGGAGAACCGGCATCTGGCCTTCACCCACGGGTATGGCGCCGTCCTGTCCCCGGCCAACGCCGTGACGTCCGACGGCCAGCCCGACTTCCTGGTGAAGAACATCCCTCCCCAGGGCGAGCCGCCGATCACCCAGCCCCGCCTCTATCACGGCGAGGCCATCGGCGGCTATGCCATCGTCAACAGCGGCCGCGACGAGATCGACTACCTGCGCGAGGACGGCACGGCGGTCACCAACCGATACGACGGCAAGGGCGGCGTGGGCGTCGGATCGATCCTGCGCCGGGTGGCCTTCGCGCTGCGCTTCGGCGACGTCAACCCGGCCATCTCGGGGTTCATGACGTCGGACTCACGGATCCTCTACAAGCGCGACATCCGCGAACGGGTGGAGACCATCGCCCCGTTCCTGCACTACGACGCCGATCCGTATCCCGTGGTCATCGACGGCCGGATCACGTGGATCATCGACGCCTACACCACCTCGGACCGCTACCCCTACGCCCAGGCCGCCGATCGGGCCCGGGTGGGCCCTTCGAGCGGGCTCGGGCACCGCTTCAATTACGTCCGGAACTCGGTGAAGGTCGCCGTCGACGCCTACGACGGTGATCCAGTGTTCTACCGGGTCGACCCGCATGACCCCATCGCCGCCGCCTACGCCAAGGCGTTCCCAAAGCTGTTCCGAGACCACGACGAGGTGCCCGACGAGCTTCGCGCCCACTTCCGCTACCCCGAGGACCTCTTCCGGGTTCAGACCGACATGTGGGGCCGCTACCACATCGGCGACGCCAAGGAGTTCTACTCCCAGTCCGACCGCTGGTCGCTCGCCCAGGACCCCGGCTCGGGGGCGCCGGCGCCGGCCACCGGCGCCCCGGGTGAACCGGCGCCACCGGGGCCGATGGGCGAGCGGCGCATGGAACCGTATTACCTGCTGATGAGGCTGCCCCAGGCTCCCGCGACCGAGTTCCTCATCCTCCAGCCGTTCGTCCCGTTCTCGGAGGACGACTCCCGCCGGGAGCTCTCAGCGTTCATGGTGGCCAAGGCCGACCCCGCCGACTACGGCAAGCTCGAGGTCTTCGTCATGCCCCGCGACCGTCAGGTCGACGGCCCCGCCATCGTCAACGCCCGAATCAACCAGGAGCCGGAGGTCTCCCAGCTCATCACCCTGCTGAGCCGGGCCGGCTCGGAGGTCCTCCTCGGCAATCTGGTCATCATCCCGATCGAGCACTCCCTGATCTACATCAGGCCGCTCTACGTCCAGGCCACCGGGGCGAACGCGGTGCCCGAGCTCAAGAAGGTCATCGTCGCCTTCGGCGACCGAATCGCCGTGCGTGACACGTTCCAGCAGGCGCTGGTGGCCGTCTTCGGCGCCGCTCCCGAGACCCTGGAAGAGGGCCCGGTCGGCGGCGAGACGCCGGAGACGGGGGACGCCCCGCCCGGCGACGCGCCCGGGGCCGGCGTTCCCGAGGAGGTGCAGCGGCTCCTCGACGCCGCCGCCCGGGCGTTCGGCGAGGCGGATGCCGCACTGCGGGCCGGCGACCTCGTCACCTACGCCCAGAAGAGCCAGGAGGCCCGCGAGGCGTTCGACCGGGCCAGGGAGGCATCGCGCCAGGCCGCGCCGGACGCCGGTCCCTGACGGGCGCGGTTCGCGGGAGGCAACAGGTGGCAAGGGACAGCTGACGCAACCCGGCGCTCCGATAGGGCACCAGCGGCAGCACCGCTCAACGAGCAGCAGAAACCCGGCGGGGCGCGCGGGGTGCGCCGGCCGGGATCCCGACGATTGACGCGGGGCCACCCCGCTGCGTCCGAGCGCACTGAAGCGCCCGCCGCCCCGTGGGCCGGGAGCCGAGCCGCCGCGACGGCTCTCCTTCCCGTTGCTACCCCAGTCGTACCTATTGTCGGACTCTGGTAGCATGGGCACGTGAAGCTGAGTGTGAGCATCCCCTCTGCGGACGTGGAGTTCATCGACCGCTATGCCAGCGAGCATGCAGTTCCCTCCCGTTCCGGTGTCGTGAGGCGCGCGCTGCTCCTGCTGCGCACCAATGAGCTGGGCGAGTGCTATGCCGAGGCCTGGGACGAGTGGACGAAGGCGGACGGCGACGCGTGGGAGGCAACCGCCGGTGACGGCCTGACGGCGAGGGACTGATGCGCCGAGGCGACGTTGTCTGGGTCGACCTCGACCCGGTTGTCGGGAGCGAGGCAAGCAAGCGACGGCCCGCTGTCGTTGTCAGCAACGACGGTGCCAACCGTACCGCTCAGAGCCTCGGGCGAGGGGTTGTCACCGTCGTGCCCGTCACGAGCCAGACGGCACGGGTCTACCCCTTCCAGGTGATGCTTCCGGCCCGATCGTGCGGACTACCCAAGGCCTCGAAGGCCCAAGCAGAACAGATTCGCTCGGTCGCAATCGAGCGCATCGGCACGGTGGCCGGGCGCCTCTCGGCCAGTCTTCTCGACCGCCTGGACCAGGCCATCCGGGTGCATCTCGCCCTGTAGTGCCAGGGGACCGGGCCGGGGGATTTCCTCGCGCCGCAATCATGCCGGAGTCGGGCGTTCGCAGTGAAAGCCGTGAGGCTGGTGACCACACGCCGTCATGTCGCACCACCCCGAACCCCGGAAGCCCCGCAGCACCGTCGTTGGGCGGCACGCCGTCGCCAGCCGAGGCAGGCTGCTCGCATGTCATC